>CALCNF010000001.1 GCA_937897815.1 uncultured Pseudomonadota bacterium
ATGCTCCTCGGTCTCAGCTGCGCCTCCACGGCAGAAAAGCTTGCTCCCGAGCAAGTGACGGGGTACCTACGCCGGCCGATTAGAAATTGAATGACGTTTTGGTACCTGCATGAATGTTCGATCCGTAGTGTTGATGATGGCCCTGTTCGCCTGCGCCTTGATGGTGGCTTGCGAGGCAGCGCCTACCCCAGAAGAGAGCCCCGACGGGAAGTTCGCTGTCGCGATGAACCCGCTCACGGAGAGCCCCTGGAGCGATTGCGAGCTGGAGACCGTGCTCTTCATCGTGAACGCCCTCGACCTCACCGAGGAGACGCTCAAAGAGAAGGGCGTGCACACGCGCGCCGCTCAGAACATCGTCGCCTACAGGGCTGGCGAAGATGGGCTCGTGGGGACCGAGGACGATCGGTTCATCGAGACCATCGAAGAGCTCGATGACATCTATTTCGTGGGACCCGCGGCCATGGAGCAGCTGGTGGCCATGGGGGCGAAGGCCTGCCTGGAGACCGCGCCGTCCGAGGCCATCGAGGTGGTGTTCTCCCCGGCGACCTACCACGAGAGTCACATCGCGCGGGTGAGCACGCTGATCGACGCCGCTGAGCGCTCGTTGGACATCGCCATGTACAGCTTCTGGGACAACGGCCTCATCGCTCCCCTGGAGGACGCTGTGGACCGCGGCGTTCAGGTTCGGATGATCTTCAACGCGGCCAAGGACGACAAGAAGTCGCCGGCTGGAACCCGCTCCGCGGTCCTCGAGGCCATGGGCGTGGACGTGCGTTACGTAAACAAGGTGATGCACCACAAGTTCGTGCTCATCGATGGACCCCAGGACTCGGTGGCCCAGGCCGACGAGGCCATTCTCGTCACCGGGAGCGCCAACTGGTCTTGGTCTGCGGCCACCCGCTACGATGAGCACACGCTCTTCGCCTACGGAAACGATAAGCTGAACCTCCTCTTCCAGGCGGAGTTCAATCATCTCTGGGAGTACTCTCGGGATCTGGTCTGGAACGAGGACCTGGAGCGCGTCGACACGGCTCCGATCTCTCCCCTGGTGATCCCCGATGATATGGGGGTCGACGCGGTGTTCACCTCGGCGAACTTTGAGCCCTATGAGCACAGCACCTATGGGCCGACCTTCAAGGTGGTCTCGGGTCAGAACACCGTGAGCGACTACCTGGTGTCCGTGATTCTCTCGGCCAAGAGCTCCATCGACATCGCCTCGGGCCATCTGCGCTCGCGTCCGATCGCGGAGGCGCTCCTTGAGGTCCACAAGCTCAAGCCTCAGGTCGCCATCCGCGTGCTCCTGGACGCTCAGGAGTACACGAGCGAGTCGCGGCAGGAGAAGCAGGAGGAGAAGCTCGTCGAGTGCCTTCAGGAGGCCGGTGACAGCGTGTCCAAGGCGCAGAAGTGCACGGACGTCGGCTACTACTTCGCCCGTGAGTTCCATGAGGCCGGCATCCCGCTTCGCTTCAAGTGGTACGCCTACAAGTGGCACTACAAGTACGCCGAGCAGATGCACCATAAGCACTTCATCATCGACGGCGCCCTGGTCGTGGCCGGGAGCTACAACCTCTCGGACAACGCCGAGCACAACACCTTTGAGAACATGGTGCGGCTGCACGGCGCGCTCTACCCCGAGCTCGTGAGCGACTTCGAGGAGAACTTCGAGACGCTCTGGGTGCAGGGTGAGGATGAGGAGCGCTACGAGAGCTACCTCGATGAGGTCGTCAACGGCCTCGATGACTTCCCCATCATCGTAGCTCCCATGGCCATCGACACCGACCAGGTGCAGGCCATCAAGGCGGCGATCCTGGAGACCTGCCCCATGGTGGCGCAGGACTACTTCCATCAGGAACCGTGGAAGCACACGGTCTGTGAGAGATAGCGTGCGCGACCGCCTGCACCGATCCAGTCCGTGTGTTGTCGCCGTCGGCCTCAGCGCGGCGCTGCTGCTCACCCTGGGAACGGCGTGCTCGAGCGACAGCTCCTCGCCAGGAGTTCCCGGCGAGGAGGCTCCATGTGATCCTTCGGAGCGACCCATTGTGTTCCTTCACGGCTTCCTGGGCTCTGGGGACACCTGGACGAACCACGCTATGCGGTTGTCGAGTAACGGCTATTGCGATGAGCACATTGTGGCGTTTGACTGGAACACCCTGGACCAGGCGGAGAGCGCCGGGGCAGACCGAGTGGTCGAGCTGGACGCGCGCATCAATCAGGTCCTCAGCCTCACGGGGGCGAGCCAGGTCGATCTGGTCGGTCACTCGGCCGGAGGTGGCCTGAGCTATAGCTACCTGGAGGACGCCGACCGCGCCGCCAAGGTGGCGCATTATGTTCACGTCGGCAGCTTTCTCAATGATGCGCCTGCGGGGCCCGAGGACGCC
>CALCNF010000002.1 GCA_937897815.1 uncultured Pseudomonadota bacterium
CACGCACCTCGCCGGTGAGCGCCAGCCACGGGCTCAGATACAAGCGCATGCTCACGCCCGCGCTCCCGCCGAACTTGGGCTCAGGAGAGCGGCTCGTGACCACCGCGGACCCGCCGAGGATCAGGGTCATATCAAAGTGCATGATGTAGCTCTCGACCAGCGCGAACTTCCCGAAGACCGGCGTCCACCCGATGTCCAGGCCAGCAGACCACTCGACGATGGAGCGCTCGGGAAACAGCTCGAACCGATCGGTGACCTCGTCAAAGAGCGAGGACGTCTCGCCGATGTGATGGCTATAGCCCGCCGCCAGGCTCCAAAACTCGTTGATGTGGTAGCGCCCACTGCCAGTCACCGCGGCGTGATTGAACATCGTGTCGGAGAGCCCGCCTCCGCCCATAGCGATGACCTCAAAGCGGCCCGTTCGCAGGTTGGGTCGTCGCTGGATCACGCGAATGGGCATCTCGTCCGATGACGCCTCCGGGCCGTCCGCTGCGGCGCGGGCGTCCCCCGTTGGCGTCAGCGCGAACACCAAGGCTGCGGCTGACGCGATGAGCGTCCTGAAGATGCGTTGCGGAAGGTTCAAGGATTCAGGCTCCGGCCCACGGGGCGGTCGGTCCTGGGAATCTAACTCCACCCTTCGGGTGGGTCAAGGCGACCCACCTCTGGGCAGAGCGACCGCCTCAACTGGCGAACAGCGCGTCGATGAAGTCGGTCTTGTCGAACGGGCGCAGGTCGGCGACGCGCTCGCCGACGCCGACGTGTCGAATCGGGACGGAGATGCTCTCACAGACGCCGAGGACGATTCCGCCTTTCGCCGTGCCATCAAGCTTGGTCAGGACGACGCCCGTCACGTCGGTCGCCTCGTGGAACATGCGCGCCTGCTGAATCGCGTTCTGCCCCGTCGTGGCGTCGACGACCAGGAGCGTCTCGTGAGGCGCACCCTCCAGCGCTTTGCCGGTCACGCGGTGCACCTTCTCCAGCTCTGCCATCAGGTTCACCTGCGTGTGCAGGCGGCCGGCCGTGTCGACGAGCACGACGTCGGCCTCGGCCTCGACGGCCTCGCGAACGCCGTCAAAGACCACAGAGGCCGGATCTGCGCCCTCTTTCCCTCGGGTGACCTCGGCGCCCACGCGGCGCCCCCAGTGCTCCAGCTGTTCAGCCGCCGCGGCGCGGAAGGTGTCGCCGGCGACCAGCCAGACGCGCTTGCCTTCCTCGACCCACTGGCTCGCTAGCTTGCCGATCGTGGTGGTCTTGCCGGCTCCATTCACGCCGAGGACGAGCACGACGCGTGTCTCGCCCGGCTGGGTCTCTTTGGCTCGGTCGGCGGCCTCCCCGCGCTCGAGGATGGCCAGGGCCTCCTCTCGCACCGCGGCCCAGACGCGATCCACATCCGCCAGCTCGCGACCGCTGAGCTCACTCTGAATGCGCTCAAAGAGCGCGGTGGCGGTCTGAACCCCGATGTCCGCTGTGAAGAGGATCTCCTCGACCTCAGCCAGGACAGCCGGCTCCAGCTTCTCGCCTGTCAGGAGCGCGCTCAAGCGCGCGACGAAGCCTTCACTTCGGGTCCGATCAAGCCCGCTCTTCAGCGAGGAGGCTGCGGGTTCCGCTGTCCCTGCCGAGGTGGCCGCCGTCTCACCGGCCTCAGCCTCGGACGTTCGCGCCTCCGGCGGGTCCTGCTTTCCACGCCGCGTCAGGGCGACGACGGCCGCCAACGCTACTGCGCCGGCGATCCACCACACGGTTCCACTGATTGGGTCCATTACGCCTCCGAAATCGGGCCGCCTATATAGCAGCGAGCCCCCTCCTACGCACGTACTCTCTGTCGGGGTTACGCACGGCGAGACCGATGCCCTATGATGGCGTCGTGTTCAAGAGCGCTCCGGTCCTGTTCTGCGTTGCCCTGGTGGTCCTCACGGCCCCGCTGGCGAGCGCCATTCCCCTCCAGGTGAGGGCCCGGACGCAGATCGTCGCGCACGTCGACGAGACGCCGGACGGAGTGGCGCTCACGGGCCGCCTGCTTCGGGATGATGAAGAGCCCGTTGGAGACGTCGTGGTGCGTGTCCGGCTCGAAGGCGCGCCAGCTCGTGAGGCAAAGACAGGCGCGGACGGGGAGTTCTCGATCGCCATCGCGACCGCCGCGCTGGCGCCCCGATCTAAGGACCTGGATCCTTCGCTGGTCTGGCGAGCCGAGTTTGATGGCGACGCCAACTGCGGCCCTGTGTCGATCAGCGGCGTTCTGGAGGGGGCCCGGAGCCCCTCCAGCATTCGCCTCGAACTGACGCCTCGGACGGTGACCCTCGATTCGGATCCGGCGAAGGCCGTGGTCTCGGTTCGAGCTGGTAAGGGTACCGTCGGTTCGGTTCCGGTGTTCCTGAGGGTCGGGGACGGCGCCGAGCTCGTCGGCGCCACCGACGCAGACGGAGATGTGGCCTTTCTGCTTCATCCAGGTGCTTTGAATCAGCAGGGGCGTCTGGAGGTCTCGGCGCGTTGGCCTGGAGACCATCGCTTCAGTCCGGCGCAGGCCACGCGAGATCTACGGGTTCTCCAGTCGACGCGCCTGACGCTGCGAGTGGCTCGGGAGGGCTCGCTGGAGTCGGGGCGCTACCGCTTCAGTGGAAGGCTGGGAGACCATCGTGGCGGCGTCCCTGGCGGCACCGTAGCCTTGCGCCATGAGCGTGAGGACCAGGCGCCACCTCGCGTCGATGTTCCCGGCGCGGTGGCCCTCACCGACGCCCGTGGCCACTTCGTGTTCGCGGTCCCGACTCAGGAGCTTGGCCAGCGAGAGCCCGGCGTCGTGGAAGCGACGGTCGTCTACCTGCCGGGCGATGGCCTCCACGCCCCTACGACGAGCGCTTCGACTCGTCTCCCGGTCCCGGGGCCCCCTGGGGTGCCAGCAAGGCTCTACGTGGCGGTCGCGATGTTGGCCATGGCGATCCTCGTGCTCCTGGAGCTTCTCCGCTCAGGGGCGATCTGGAGGTGGTCGCCTCGCGCGCTGTGGCGAAGATTCTCGACGGGTCAGCCCGTGAGGGGCCGTTCGCCAGCCCCCGAAAAGAGGCGTCCCCTGAGGCGTCCGGACTGGATCTCTGCTCGGGTGATTGACGCGCGGACCGGCCTCGATGTCCCCGGCGCGGTCGCGACGCTGACTCGCCTCTCGGATGGCCACGAGGAGCCCGCG
>CALCNF010000003.1 GCA_937897815.1 uncultured Pseudomonadota bacterium
TCGTGATCTGGGGCACCGTCGCGTTGGACACGGCCTGGATCATCTTGGCGCCGTGCTTGATGGCGCCGCGCTGCTCCGCGTCTCGACCCACCATGTAGCCGGTGGTGTTCTGGAGGTAGATGATGGGCGTGTTCGACTGGCAGCAGAGCTGAATGAACTGGGCGGCCTTCACCGAGCCCTCCGGCTGAATCGGCCCATTGTTGGCGACGATGCCGATGGGGTGCCCCTCGATCATCGCGCGTCCGCAGCCCGTCTCCGAGCCGAAACCCGCCTTGAACTCCAGGAAGTCCGAGCCGTCCACGAGGCGCGCGATGAGCTCCTTGGCGTCATACGGGTGCCGGGGGTCGGCCGGAACGAGACCCAGGAGCTCCTCGGCGCTGTAGGCCGGCGGCTCGAAGGCGCGGGGGGCGTCCGTGTGCGATTCCCAGCCGAGCTTCGTGACCACATCTCGCGCGAGGGCGATCCCGTGGGCGTCGTCCTCAGCCACGTACTCGACGAGCCCGGAGACCGTGGCGTGCATCTGCGCGCCGCCGAGCTCCTCGTCGGTGGCGTCCTCGCCAATAGCGGCCTTCACCAGAGGGGGTCCCGCCAGGAAGATCTTGGCGCGGTCTTGGACCGCGATCACGTAATCGCTCAGGCCCGGCATGTAGGCGCCGCCGGCGGTCGAGTTGCCGTGGACGACCGTGATGAGCGGGAGGCCCATGGCGCTCGCGCGGGCCATGTTGCAGAAGATCTGCCCCCCCGGAACGAAGATCTCCGACTGGTACATGAGGTTCGCGCCGCCGCTCTCCACGAGCGAGACGGTCGGGAGCCGCTCGTTGCGCGCGATCTCCTGAGCGCGGAGCGTCTTCTCGAGGCCCATGGGAGCGATGGTGCCGCCCTTGATCGCCGCGTCGTTGGCCGTGACCATGGTCCGCTTGCCGGCCACGAAGCCGATGCCGCAGATGTTGCCGCCGCCCATGGACGAGTCGCCGCCCTTGTCGTCGTGCATGTTCAGACCGGCGAGCGTCGACAGCTCCAGAAAGTCCGACCCAGGGTCCAGGAGGCGCTCGACGCGCTCGCGCGGGATCAGCTGACCGCGGCCCTCGAACTTCGCCCGTCGCTTCTCTCCGTGGCCTCGCACCGAGGCCTCGAGGGTTCGGACCTCGTCGATGCGCTCCAGGAGCGCCGCGCGGTTGGTCTCGTAGTCTTCGCCGCGCGTGTTGAGGCGGCTCTCGATCTTCGGCATCGCCTTATCCCTCCTCGAGGACCTTGGGCTTCACCGCGCGGTGAAAACCGTCGTAGGCCGGCGCCCGCTCGTGATTCGGCATGGGCCACATATGGGGCGCGATCGAGGCCGCGCCGTCGATCTTCAGGGTCGCTCCGGTCATGAACGCCGCCCCCTCAGACAAGAGGAAGCAGATGGCTGAAGAGACCTCGCTCTCGGTGCCCATGCGCTTGAGCGGCACGGCGTTCTTGAGCATGGGAATCATGGACTTCACGGCGCCGTCGTAGGTGTCCATGCCGCTCGAGGCGATCCAGCCCGGGGCCACGGCGTTCACGCGAACACCGGAAGGCGCCCACTCTACCGCGGCCGTCATCGTGAAGTTCATCATTCCCGCGCGAGCCGCGCCCGAGTGCCCCATGCCGGGCATCCCCTTCCACATATCCGCGAGCATGTTCACGATGGCCCCGCCGTGCTTGGACATGTGCTGGTTGTAGATCTCGCGCGCCACGAGGAACCCACCCACGAGGTTCGTGCGGACGACCGTCTCGAACCCCTTTTGATTGATCGCGGCCACAGGGGAGGGGAACTGTCCGCCGGCGTTGTTCACCAGGCCAGCGATCGCTCCGTGCTCTTCCAGGATGGACTTCACGCACGCTCGGACATCGTCTTCCACTCGGATGTCGAGGACGCGGTGATCGGCGGCGCCTCCGTCCTCTCGGATCTCGGCCACGGTCTTGAGGAGCTTCTCCTCTTTCCGACCGACGAGGACGACCGTCGCCCCGAGGGCGGCGAGCTCGTGGGCGGTGCAACGACCGATGCCGCTCCCGCCGCCGGTCACGACCATCACCTTGTCGGCGAACTGGCCGGCTCGAAAGACGCTCTGATAAGCGCTCATCCTCGACTCTCCTTGGCTCCATTCCCGTTCGGGACAATGGCGTTGATTCGTGCGTTCTCGACGCCCAGTCCGCGAAGCACAAACGACACGCTGTACCTCAGGGTCGCCTCTGGCCCTGCCGGCTTGCTGTACTCGTAGGCCTCGTAGAGGAGGTCGTCGTAGAGCGAAAGGGTGATCATGGCGCTCATCTGGGCGTCCTGGTCCGGAAACGAACCATCCTCCATGCCCTGATCGATGAGCTGGGCGAGAGGCACGGCCAGGGCCTCGCGACCCGCGACCCAGACCCGAGAGAGCTCGTCGCTCGTCGTGGCCTCTCGAAACACTCGGATGATGGAGCGTCGACGGTTGACGGCGTCCTGGATGGCCCGAATACCCGCCA
>CALCNF010000004.1 GCA_937897815.1 uncultured Pseudomonadota bacterium
CCACCGAGGCCGCGTTCTGGGGTGTCGCGCTGGTCGTGGGCTTCGTGATGGGAGCGACCCAGAGCGCGAGCCGGGGTCTGCTCGCAGCGGTTGTTCCGCCGTCTGAGGCCGGTGAACTCTTTGGCTTCAAGGCGGTCGCCGGGCGGTTCTCGGCGGTGCTGGGACCACTCGCGTTTGGCTGGATCAGCGCCAGTACAGGCTCCCAGCGCATCGCGCTGGGCGTGATCGGGCTCTTCTTCATCGCGGGCCTGGTGTTGCTCCGGGGTGTCCGCGAAGAGGATGCACGCGCGGGCTTTGTCCATTGACGGCCGGGCCGTGTCTCCGATAATCCATGACCATGCGAGATAGAGCCCGCTCAACGGTTGAAGCATTGCAGGACGCGATTTGCGCCGCGCTGGAGAACATCGACGGCACCGGCAAGTTTCGTGAGGAACTCTGGACCCGTCCGGGCGGTGGAGGAGGCCGAACGCGCGTCCTCTCAGAGGGCAGCGTCTTTGAGAAGGGCGGCGTGAACACAGCGGCGGTTCACGGGCCGGTACCCTCGGCCCTCGAGGGCGAGCTCCTCGGTGAAGGGCCTGACTTCTACGCCACGGGCGTCTCGCTGGTGTTGCACCCACGCAATCCCCATGTCCCGACGGTTCACGCCAATTACCGCTACATCGAGCGTGGCGACACCTGTTGGTTTGGCGGAGGCGCCGATCTCACGCCCTACGTTCTGTATGAAGAGGACGCTCGGCACTTTCACAAGACGCAAAAAGATGTCTGTGATGCCCATGACCCAGCGTTCTATCCTCGGTTCAAACAGTGGTGTGATCGGTACTTCAGAAATCACCACCGAGGGGAAGCCCGCGGGGTCGGCGGCATCTTCTTCGACACCGTTCGTCCCGATGAGCAGCACTCCATGGAGGACCTCTTCACCTGGTGGAAGGCGACGGGACAGTCCTTTATCCCCGCGTACCTGCCCATCGCCGAGCGGCGGATGTCGGAGTCTTACGATGACCGGCTTCGCGAATGGCAGCTGCAGCGCCGGGGGCGGTATGTGGAGTTCAACTTGATCCACGACCGAGGTACCGCCTTCGGTCTCAAGACTGACGGCCGGATCGAGTCCATCTTTATGTCGCTGCCACCGCTCGTTCGCTGGGACTACTCCGTGAAGGCCGAGCCAGGGAGCCCTGAGGCCAACCTGATCGATGTCCTCGTGAGCCCGCGCGAGTGGGCCTAGCTCAGCGACCAGGGGCACTCGTGGAATCGACGTTGGTGAAGCTCAGCGAGGTCCCAAGCGCCTCCACCGTTCTGCTCAGACGCGTCGCCGACGCCGATGGGGATGAGATGGCGCGCTTTGACAGCCACGGCTTTTGGCCGGGCACTGAGATCACGGTCATTCGGCGGGCTCCGTTCGGGGATCCTATTCACGTTCGACTTCGCGGGATCGATCTCGCGCTGCGCCTAGAAGAGGCTGGCTGCCTGTGGGTCGAGATCGCCCCGGAGGACGAAGGATGACGCGTCGACTCGCGCTCGTGGGGCGGCAGAACTCCGGCAAGACCTCAGCGCTGATGCACCTGACCGGCTCCTCCCAGCACCCTGTAAACTTCCCGGGGTCGTCCGTGGAGCGCGCGGAGGCTTCAGCCGTGATCGATGGTGAAGAGGTCATCTGGGTCGACCTCCCAGGACTCTCATCGATCGCAGCGACCAGCCCCGATGAGGACGTGACCGTCTCCTATCTCCGTTCGGGTGAGGCGGACGCCCTGGTGGTGATCATCGACGCCTGTAAGCTTTCGGTGGAGCTTCGGTTGCTCCGCGAACTCGCGTCCCTTGGGGTGCCGCTCGTGCTCGGGATCACCAAAGAGGACGTGGCGGAGGAGCTCGGGTTGAGCCTGGATCTTCCAGCGCTCTCCAACGCCCTGGGCGTTCCGGTCACGTCACTCAACGGCCGGACAGGGGAGGGCGCCGAGGCTCTTGGTCGCCTGGCGTTCAACAGCGCGACGACGCTCCCCGCAGGCGAATGGACACCCGATTCACTTGCCTCGATGGTCGCGCATCATCAAGAGGGTGCGAGCGCGAAGACGAGGACCGAGCGTCTCGATGCCGTGCTCCTTCACCCGGTCTGGGGTCTACCGCTCTTCATCCTCTTGCTTCTGGGCATCTTCGAGTCCCTCTTCTTGCTCGCGGATCCTCTGGTCGGTCTGATCGAACAGGCGCTCGAGATCGCGGGAGACTGGGCCTCCTCAGCTGTGGCCCCCGGGGCGCTGCAGAGTCTGATCGTCGATGGACTCATCGCTGGAGTCGGTTCGATCCTCGTCTTTTTGCCCCAGATCGTCATTCTCGTGGCCTTCATCGCGATCATGGAGAGCACGGGCTACATGGCGAGAGCGGCGTTCCTCCTGGACCGTCCGCTGTCCAAGGTCGGACTCTCGGGTCGAAGCTTCATCCCGATGTTCACCTCATTCGCTTGTGCGGTTCCAGGGATCCTTGGCACCCGCATGATCGCGGATGAACGCGCGCGACTCGCGACGATCGTCACCGCGCCCCTGATGTCTTGCTCGGCTCGTCTTCCGGTGTACGTCCTGCTCATCGGTGCCTTCTTCCCGGCGCGTTGGGCGGGTTTGATTCTCTTTGGGCTCTACGCTCTTGGGGTCGTCACCGCGGCGCTGGTGGCTTGGTTGCTGCGGCGTCGGGTCCTGGCCGGTGGTCGAGGCTCCCTGATGATGGAGCTGCCGAGCTATCAGTCTCCGAACTGGAGAGTGATCGGCGGGCAGGTCTTGGCCTCCTCGACAGCGTTCGTGCGGATGGCGGGCACCGCCATCTTCGCTGCGTCCATGTTGATCTGGCTGCTGAGCTACTACCCCAGGCCTGCTGTGATTCACGAGGCGCATGAGGCGCAACGGCGGGCGGTGGCGACCGCCTCCGAGCGGCCTGAGGAGGCCGTTGCGGCGATCGACGCCCTGGAGGCGTCAGCCTATCTGGAGCAGAGTTGGCTCGCCTCGATAGGCAAGGCTGTGCAGCCGGTCTTCGGACTCGCGGGGTTCGATTGGCGCACGAGTGTAGGCATTCTCGCGGCGTTCCCGGCCCGCGAGCTCATCGTCCCGACTCTCGGGATCCTGTACAGCGTCGGTGATGTCGATCCAGGAGACTACGAGCCAGACTCCCTGGATGGGGAGGTCCATCAGGATGGGCTGCGAGCGGCTATCCGTTCGGCACGAAGGCCGGATGGGACGCCAGCGTTTGGCCCGGGAGTGGCGCTCGCGCTCATGATCTTCTTTGCCTTGTGCAGTCAATGCGCCGGGACCCTCGCGGCGATTCGGCGGGAGACGAACAGCTGGCGTTGGCCGGCGTTCACCTTTGCCTACATGACGGCCCTGGCGTGGCTCGCCGCCGTGGCGACCTATCAGATCAGCCTCGTGGCGGGACTCACGTGAGCTGGCACCTGACCTGGCAGGACCCTGTTGCGTGGTCGCTGATCGCCGTGAGTCTGCTCCTGGTGCTGAGGTGGCGGAGGCGCTCGACGCAGCTCGGGTGCTCTTCCTGTGGCGACGATGGGAATGAGGCGGCGGATCGTCGCGTTAGCCTCGACTCGACCCGCCTGGCCGAACGACTCAAGGAATAAGGATCGTCGTGTGGGGCTCAGGCGGTGTCTGGGTCTCCTCGGCGCTGATCAGCGCGGCGACAGCCCACGCGCCGCCGGCCACGGCCGTACCGATGGCGGTCCAGAACCACCACTTGTCGGTCAGGGGCTCCTTGCCTGGTGGCGGACGGACGACGACAGGGAGCGCCTCCAGGGGCATGTCGAAGTCGTACAGCTTGCCGAGCTGGATATCGAGTTCCTTCAGCGCGTCGTGATACCCCGCCTGACGGACGCGCACGGACGCCTTTCCAATCGGGACATCCTGATCAAACGGTGTGACGCCGACGACCTTGCCGTTCACCTCCACGGTAGCGCCCGGCGTTGGGGTCCGAATGCGCACGATCCCGGCCACGGGGAGCAGATCGATCTCCAGGTCTACGGTCTCGCCCGGTCGGGCTACAAACGTGTCGTTGTGCTCGGTCCAGCCGCGCTTGGAGACGCG
>CALCNF010000005.1 GCA_937897815.1 uncultured Pseudomonadota bacterium
CCAACCGATGGGCGCTCCAGGACGCCGGCTCTGTGACCTGGCGACCGAGCGATCAAGCTCCCTACGCGGGTGAGACGTCGCTCTCCTTCTCGAACGGCGTGAACTACGAGAATGATCAGGGCGCCGCCAATGGCTCAATTCATCGCGTCTACGAGGTCCCGCAGGTCGGCAACGCCACCTTGAACATGTGGGTCCGCCAGGAGCTCGATCCCATCGATGACGGGAGCTGCAGTTGGGACGTCACCCGCGTCTTCATCAACGGTGAGATGAAGAGCCAGTGGTGCTCGAGCATCCCCGAGTGGACGGAGCAGGCCTTTGATCTCTCCATGTACGGGGGACAGTCCATCGACGTGAAGATCGAGTTCCACACCGGGGATGATTACGGCAACAGCGGCGCCGGTCTGTTCATCGACAACATCTCCCTGGATCTGACGAGCTCTATCGGCTCGTTTGACGAGGGGGCTGAGGCCGATGGCTGGGAGGCCATCGGCAGCGGCGCTGTCCAGTGGATCGTCGATGAGCAGGACGTCTGGGAGGGTACCGGAAGCCTGCACTTCGCCAACGAGTTCGGGACCTTCGAGAACGGTGAGTCCAACGCCGCTGGCCTGCTCCAGAAGTGGGTGGATGTGCCGGCCAAGGGCATCGCGACCCTCCACTTCGCCATCAAGCAGGACTTCGCGCCCACCGATCAGAACTGCTCGTGGGATGTGACCCGCCTGTACATTGGACCCGAGGTGGCCGCTGAGTTCTGCGGCGACATCCTGCAGTGGGAAGAGAAGGCCTACGACTTGAGCGCGTATGCGGGTGAGTCGGTCCTGGTTCGCTTCGCCTTTGACAGCCTTGATCATCTCTACAACGCCAACTCGGGCGTGCACATCGACGGCGCGCGAATCGACGTCGAGCATGACGATTGCAAGCCCCCTAAGGGCTTCTGCGGAGATGGAATCTGCGGTGCAAAGGAGAGCTTCGATACCTGCGCGCAGGACTGTGATCCGCCGCCACCGGTCTGCGGTGACGGGGTGTGCAACGTGAGTGAGAACTTTGAGGTGTGCCCGGATGACTGCGAGCCTCTGCCGCCGGTCTGCGGTGATGGTGTCTGCGACGAGGGCGAGAATTTCGACAATTGCCTCACGGACTGTGAGCCGCCGAAGCCGCCTGAGCCGCCCGCTGGCCCCGTCTGTGAGGATGGCGTGACCGCGAGCGATCCCCTGTTTGACGCGGGATTCGGGCCCTGTGAGACCTACGTGGAGAGCGGTCCGAACGCGACCTTCTGTGAGATCGACGGAGCGGACGTGGCGTGCCCGGTCGAGTGCGGCACGTGTCCGGATTGCTTCGACGATCCGGAGTTCGACGCGGGCTTTGGGCCCTGCGAGACCTACGTGGAAGGTGGGCCGAACGCGGACTTCTGTGCCCTCGATGGGGCGGACGTGGGTTGCCCCGTCGCGTGCAACACCTGTCCCCCGCCGGAGTTCGACATCCCTAAGTGATGAGCGACTCGTGTTTGAGGGGCGCCTGAGTCAGGCGCTCCTCAAGCGGCCGCTCATTCAGCCGACCTTACAGACCAGGAGCCCTTCCGAGGTCAGGTCGGCGATGATCTCCTGCGCCTCTGTGGCGTCGGCGCCCGACCTCACGGCTGCCTCCTCGCAGGCTCGTAGGGACCGATGGTCGCGCGCCGCGCGGAGGATCGCCTCCAGGCCGGACGGGATCTCACCCACCCGAAAGCCGCCCGTCTCGTCAGGCTCGATGAGCAGCGTTCGTCGGTCGTCGTTATCGAGGCTCGTGACCGGAAGTGGCGCCTGGGCGACCTTGAGCACCGACTCCACCACCGGCATCCCGGTGCGCGACAGGCCTGCCCACAGGGCCTCATAGAGCTCCAGAGCTCCCGCCGGAGTCGAGATCCAAAGGACCCCATGCGCTGGGTAGATCTCCCCCTCGAGAGGTGACTCAGCGCGTCGGGCCTGCATCAAGCCGCGCTCGATGGCCACCAGGGCGCGGGTGTCGCTCCCCGTCTGCTCCAGGAGCTCGGCGAAGGCGAGTCGAAGCGCTCGGTCCTGTCGAACGGCCTGATGGAAGTGCTCGGAGCTGAAGAAGCTCGTGAGTCCACCCTCGAGGCGCCTGGCGGCGAGGGCTGCGGCCGTAGGGAGCTCCTCCACAAGCGATGTCAGGATTCGCCCCTGGCGATAGGGATCCGTCTGGAAGGCGCGCGGATCGGTCGCGGCGAGCCAACCCCTCTCATTCTCCGTGAGCTCGGGTTCATCAAGAGCCGTAGGGCCCGACTCCCTGAGGCGCTCGACGAGCGTCGGGTCATGGAGCAGGCGGACAAGGGTCCTCTGAAGCGCTTGGTGGCTCATGCGGGATCTCGCGCGGCCCAGCCCCTGTGGATCCGCTTGAAGCCATCGAGGCAGCGCTCCATGGGATTGCGCTCACATTCAAACACGACCGCCCTTAGGTTTCGGGCGCGCGCGACCACGTACTCGTAGATCTCCCAGGTCTCGGGCAAGACCTCGGGCGTGTGGTCGTCCTCAACCCATAGGAAGCCGTCTCGCTCTCGTTCGACGCCCCCCGCCACATGAAGCTCGATGATCCGCTCCAGAGGAAAGGCGTCGAGCCCCGTGAGGGGGCTGTGCCCCATAAGGCGCTGGTAGATGGCCAGGTGCGCGCAGTCGAGGAGCATGCCCGTGTCGGCTCGATCGAGCACCCGCGCGAAGAAGTCGAGGAGGTGCAGATCTCCGAGGTACACGACCCCCGGGGGATTCTCAGGGAGGACCTCTAGCCCCACCTGCTCTCGAAGCTTCGCGACGCCATCGCCCAGGTCCCGGGCAGAGTCCTCACTCAATATGGGAGGGAGCAGCGTCATCTGGGCCCGGTCTCTTGGGCCAAAGTGCCACATCCCAGCGTCGCCACACATCCAGGCTGGCCGGATCGCGTCGACGGTGTGGCGGACCTTCTCGAGCCAGGGCTCGTCCATGTCACTGGGGTCATCGAGGTTCACGTCGAGGAAGTGGTAGGTCGTCGAACCGCCCGCCGCGACCCATGCCCGGTCGTCTGCGTCGAGCCCCTTGCTGATCTCCACGCCGATCTCCAGGAAGCTGGCGTACTCTGGGTGGGCGCGGCGAAGGGCCATGACATCCAGGGCGCCGTCGGCGGAGCTGGCGCCGTACTCGGTTGAGACACCGATCCCGAGCGAGGGGAGGGCCTGGGCCCGTTCCAGGAAGCTCATGGAGCGCTCAAGACCTGCTGCGCAGCCGCGCGCAAGCTCGTTCCATCGGCCTCTTCGATCTTATCCGAGGTCCAGGTGTTCGCCTCCAGCGTGACATCGACCTCGCCGAGCAGCCCGACGAAGACCGCGGCCGTCAGATAGCTCCCCGTCATGGCCGCGTGACTGCCGTCTCCGCTGTGAAGAGTGAGCTCCGGGTTGGCCTCGAGGCTCGCCTCCCATGCGTCGCCGACCGGCGCGTAGATGCCATCGTTGTCCGCCGCGGCCTTCATATACGCTTCCCGCAGGGCGGCCTGCATGCTGGTCGGGTCATGTCCGGCCAGCTCATTGGAGTACATGCTGTGCCCAGCCTGCCGGGCCCACGTCTCGAAGAGGACCGGCGTGCTGCCCGCAGCGTGGGCCGCCTGGGCCAGGGGGGCGACACCTGTGTAGAAGGTAAACGGCGCCACCAGCGGTACATAGCTCTGTCCCTGGAGCACCACGTAGGTCGGCGCCATCTCGGCGATTGTCGCAAGGGTGTCGGGATCTGCGGCGTGCTGCTCAAGGAGCGCTCCGCCCTTGGCGATCATCTCGGTCGAGAGGTCGACTCCGATGGCCTGGGCCCAGGCCTCCACGAGGTCCGGGAGTTGATTGCCAAAGGTGTAGGAGTTCCCGATGAAGAGCGCTGTGATGGGTTGTGGGCCCGTAGCGACCTCCTCCTCGACCTCGGCCTCTATGACGTCGGAGGGGGGAGGCAGCTCGACCGGGACATCCGCGCTCTGGGTATCCGACGGAAGGTCACCTTCCTGGATGGCGTCCGAGCTGTCACTCAGGGGAGCGGCGTCGCCGGCGTCCGGGAGCTCGAGCGAATCGGAGTCGGCCGCCAGGGAGCCGTCGAGAGGCCCTGACGTGTCGTCTGCAGCGTCCGTGGAGCTGTCGGGCGCCGAGTCTGTGGAGTCAACCTGAGCCGGCGCGCTCGGGGGATCGTCCGCCGAGCACGCCGTCCAGGTGACAGAGAGGGTCGCGATGAGGAAGCACAGCTTCCAATTCGTACGGCGTTCAATCATCGGAACACTCTCGACCTTCTCTAAAGTTCAGGGCGCGGGCGCTGGCTCCACACTCCAGGCCCACGCCACGCGAGGCGAATCGGTTGAGCACCGAGCGCCCCAAGGAGCCTGCTACTCGTCGCACTTGGCGTAGCACTCGTCCTTACCGACCTCACAGGCCGCGTCGGCCGCCGCAGCTGCCGTCGAGTCCTCGTTCTCAGCGGCCTTCTCCTTGCACTGGGTCTCGACCTCATCACAGGCCATCTTGCAGGGATCCGGCGGCTCCATCGAGACGCCTCCACAGGCGTTCAGTGAGAGCGCAAAGAGTCCAACGCAGATCATGGATACAAGCTTCTTCATGAGTTCCCTCCGGGCCGTGGTTGGTACGTTCAAGCGGCCCAATACACGTAGTTTAACCGACCGGGACATGGTCGTCGACCGCCCCCCGAGCCTAGCCGCGTAGGTCGGAGATCGCCTCATCGAGATCGCCTCCCGAATACCCCAGGGCCTCTTGGCCGGGTCCGGGGTCGAAGAACATCTCGCTCGCGATTACGTCCGTGAGGTCGACGGGATTCAGTCCCGCCTGTCTGCGGAGCAGGTAGAGGGCGACTCGCCCAAGGGCCATCACGGACCGCAGGATCCAGGTGGGTAAGATCCCCGCCCGACCTCCGAAGCGTCCGATGAGCGCACGCCACGTCAGGTTCTCGTCTCCCACGAGGTAAGTCCCTCGAGCGCTGGAGCGCTCGATCGCGCCGCAGATCGCCTGGGACAGCGCCATCACGCTCATGGCGTTGGTTCCCCCCCTCGGAACGAGCAGGGGGAAGCGCGCGGCTTGGGTCAGGGAGTCCCCTAGCGATGTTCGCCCAGGAATCGCGCCGAACACGTACGGTGGTTGCAGAATCACGAGGCGGAGCGCGTCGTCACACAGCTCCATCAAGCGCTCTTCGCTCGCGATGCGGCTCGCTACATAGGGGTGGTCTGCCATCTCGGGTCGAAGCGGATGGAAATAGGAGGTGAGGATTACCCCTGCTGTAACCCCCGCCTCAAGGGCGGCGCTGAACAGGGTCAGGTTGCTCTCCACGTTGGCCTGGAAGAAGAACTCAGTCGCGGAGCCCGAGGGCACGATCCTGGGATCGGCGCCTGCGGCTTGAACGAGACCATCGCAGCCCTGCAGGGCGTCTCTGAGCTCCCTTGGGGTAGAGGCGTAAAGATCGATGGACGCGAACTCACAGC
Organism: uncultured Pseudomonadota bacterium; assembly: GCA_937897815.1. Classification (GTDB taxonomy): domain Bacteria; phylum Myxococcota_A; class UBA9042; order PHBI01; family CALCNF01; genus CALCNF01. Next base: position 5,476 of record CALCNF010000005.1, read on the forward strand.
CCCCCAGACCCAGCGCCTCTGGCGGCTCTCGCCGGGCGATGATACGCACCTCGTGACCGCGCTCCCTGAGCGCTCTCGCGGCGTGCCAGCCAATGAGGCCCGTGCCTCCAATCACCGCGACGCGCATTCTAGTTCAGCTCCCGACGTGCGCGGACCAGGACGCAGCTCGCCTCGAAGTCTTCCTCCAGAGGCATGGAGATGACCCGGTTCATGGTCTCGCAGCGCTCTACAGACAGGGGCTCCAGACACCGCACGATCTCAGAGGCGGGCCCTGTCTCCTCTAGACCGAGGTAGAGGACCGTACCTCCCGGATCGACGTGGTGTTTCACCCGACCGAGCGCCTCCTCAAGGCACGAGGGCGAGAGGGGGATGTATCCCATGTAGATGAACTGGAAGCGCTCGCGGAGCTCCATGCAGGTCACGTCGACGAGGCGGGTGCGAATCGCGAGACCCTCGTCAGCGGCGCGCTGCGCCGTGATCTCCAGGGCCGCGGGGACCCACTCAGTCGCGAGGACGTCGAAGCCCTGTCGTGCGAGATGCAGCGCATCCGAACCCTCACCGCAGGCGAGC
>CALCNF010000006.1 GCA_937897815.1 uncultured Pseudomonadota bacterium
CGAATGGTCTCGCCGTTGAGCATGCTGTTCTCGATGATGGCCTGGGCCAGCTGACCGTACTCGTCAGGTCGTCCCAGTCGCGGCGGGAACGGGACCTGCTCACCGAGGGTGTCTTGCACCTTCTCCGGGAGGCCAGCGAGCATGGCGGTCTTGAAGACGCCCGGGGCGATGGTGTTGACCCGAATACCCGAGCGGGCCAGGTCGCGAGCGATGGGCAGGGTCATCCCGACCACGCCGCCCTTGGACGCCGCGTAGGCCGCCTGGCCGATCTGGCCGTCATAGGCCGCCACCGAGGCGGTGTTGATGATCACGCCGCGCTCGCCCTCTGCGTTGGGCTCAGACTGAGCCATGCGGGCCGCGCACAGACGGATGATGTTGAAGGTCCCGCCGATGTTCACGTGAAGGATCTTCTCGAAGGCGTCGAGGGCGTGAGGCGAGCCGTCGCGACCGAGGACGCGCTTGGCGATAGCGATGCCTGCGCAGTTCACCGCGACGTTCACGTTGCCGCCAAAGGTGCTCTCGGCGAGGTCAAGCGCGGCGTTCACGTCCGCCTCATCAGCGACGTTGACCTTGCAGAAGACGCCGTTGTCGCCCAGCTCCGCTGCGGTCGCCTGCCCTCCCTCTTCGTTGAGGTCAGCGATGACGACCTTGGCGCCTGCGCGACCGAGTCGAAGAGCGGTGGCGCGGCCGAGGCCGCTGGCGGCGCCCGTGACGAGGGCGATGGTCGATGAAAGCTCCATGATGAACTCCTCCCGAATGTTCGTTTCAGACGCCGCGAATCCTAGGCGACCGACGGCAAATGTCCATAGGGAAGGGGTGGGGGAACGCGACAATCGCCTGCGAATCGTGCACCCTTGCAACCGTTCAATCGATTCGTGGAGACCTCCATGCGACCCCAGCGCCTCATTCTCTTGTCTTGTCTGCTCCTCGCCATCGCGCTCGGAGGATGCGCCGATCATCAGGCTCTCGCGCTCACGGAGCTCGAGGGAGCCGGCTACACGGAGATCACCCTGACGCACGCTGGCGGCGCCGGTCACGCCTACGAGGTCGTCGCCAAGAAAGACGGCGTCGACTGCAAGGGCTCGATCTCGGTGACGGCGATGCCGGGCTCGTCAACGGCCTCCTTCGACACCGAGGTTCACTGCAAGAAGCCCGAACCGGAGAAGCCCGAGTTCTCCGAAGATGAGCTGGCCCTCCAGAAGGCTGAAGCCGCCTGCAAGAAGGACCCGAAGGCCTGCCCAGAGCTGGGCAAGTTCCTGGTCGAGGGTCCCCTGTCGACTCGCGACCTGCCTCGCGCGCGCCAGGTCCACGCCGACGCGTGCAAGGCCGACGTGCTCGACTCCTGCTCCCACCTGGGAAGCCTTCAGCTGCGCGGCCTGGGCGGCGATCGAGATGAGGCCGCGGCCGAGCTCTCCTACACCGGAGCTTGCGAGAAGCAGAGCATGCTCGGCTGCGCGAACCTGGGACGCCTTCGCTACATCAACCGCAAGTTCAAGGACGCCAAGCCCCTGTTCGAGAAGTCGTGCATGGGCGGTGAGATGACCGGCTGTGAGGGCCTGGGGATGATGCTCCGCGAGGGCGCTGGCGGAAAAGAGGACTACAAGGGCGCCCGAAAGTGGTTTCAGATGGCCTGCGATGGCGGACACATGAGCAGCTGCACCAACCTGGGCGTGATGTACGCCAAGGGAGAGGGAGGCGGCCACAACATGTCCCGAGCCGCGGAGCTGCTCACGGCGGCTTGCGAATCCGGTCATCAGGCCGCTTGCTCCCACAAGAAGCGCTACATCAAGTAGCGACGGATCCCCGCCTGCCGTAGGCTGTGACCTCCTGACGCTGTGGAGGTGAACATGTCCAGGATCGCGCGCGCTACGCTGACGCTCCTCATCCCCCTGGTCGCCGCGTGTGGCGGCGACGATCCCGCGGGGACCGCGCCGACGGACGACATCACGACCGATGTCACATCCGACACGGCGGGCGACGTGACCGCAGGTGACGTGGGCGCTGAGCCGGACGTCATCACCGATGTGACCGAAGATGCGGTGACCGAAGACGCGACCTTGGACGCCCCCTCAGACGTCCCGGCGGACGTGGTGGAGAAGCTGTCGTGCGAGGCGTTCACCGAGTGTGAAGCCGCCATCACCGACGGCTGCGCGATGATCCGCGAAGCGTCGGATGCCTACGCCTGTGAAGCCGCCTGTCTGGAGACGGCGACCTCCTGTGAGGAGGCCGCCGAGTGCCTCCCAGAAGAGAACAGCGTCATCACTCCCTTCGACGACGGTCCCTCTGGTCTCGTGCCCCGAGACCTGGCCGGAGACTTCACCCTGCCCACCCTGGACGGCGACTTCGTCTTCTCCGAGTCCTGGAACGGACGGGACTCCTACCTCTTCCTGCTCACCCAGCAGGCCTTCACCTACTCCACCAACCTGTGGGCTTCGCCCATCTACCAGTGGCTCCAGCAGTCCCCGAAGAACATCCATGTCTTCTTCATGAGCTACCAGGAGGCCGACGGCTCGGATATGGCCGAGGAGGTCGTCACCCAGATGAAGGCGCAGGTCGAGGAGGGCATCGACAAGATCGGCCTCGTCTACGGGCCTGGAGCCGCCTGCAAGTGGAAGCGCCGGATGCACTACGTGCCTGTGATCGCCTGGAACGTCGGCGGGTGGATCCCCCAGCACCTGAACCTCCAGTCGGGCTACGGATTCGCCATCGATCGCCACCAGAAGATCCGCAACGTGGGCATGCTTCACGTGCTCGGAGGAGGCGACGCCCAGCCCCAGCTCTCGCACCTCATGTACGAGAACCAGTACTACAACTTCGAACACCAGCGAGAGCTGGACATGGTCAAAGAGGGGGTCACAGAAGTGACCATGGTGGAGAGCACGAACACGGGCGGAGGCATCTTTGAGGTGGAGTTCCCGGACGCGGCGACCATGGCCGAGTTCGACACCATGGAGATCGATCTTACGAGCCACTGCGAGGGCCACCTCGAGGGCTCGGGCTGCCCCGAGTGGGACTACAAGGCCTGGATCGAGCTCCGGGAGACCCTGAGCGAGAACCTGGACGCTGAGACCGCCTGCCAGCCCAAGGTCAACGAGGTCATCGCCGTCGAGGAGGTCATGGGGACCTGCTCGGACAACGGTGAGCTGATGTGCACCTCTGATGAGGACTGCGCGGGTGAGGAGGCGCTATGTGAAGGCTATGTGGCTCCCGTCGAGCCCGTCTCTCCGGTCGAGGCCGACACCCTGCCCTGCACCTGCTACGCCTACGACGAGACTCCCCGCGAGAGCACCCAGACCTGCAACGGAGACGGCCTTGGATACGGCGATTGCGGCTGCGGTAACACCTGGGAGTTCGGCCGCTGGATCACCACCTACGGCCGAGAGGGCCGCTGGGTCCACGACGTGAGCCCCATGCTGGCCTTCTTCCAGACCGGCGGCATCAAGCGTATGCGCTACAAGGCGGGCAACACCTACCTGACGACCATGAAGTTCCGCCTCTACAACAAGGGCAAGGGGATGCGTCCGGTGCGCATCACTGAGCTGTTTGGCGGGGGCGGGTACGCCAACGGGTACAACGACAAGTACGATCCGATGCCCATCGAGATCGCCGAGACCACCAAGCGGGTCGAGGTCGTGGCCCACATCACGGGTCACGGGTTCGGTACGGAGGCCGCCAACTGCGCGGAGTTCTGCAACCACACCCATCACTTCGGCGTGAACGGCGATGAGTTCGTCAAGGACCACGAGGAGGCGGGCTGGATGTACGGCTGCGCGATGCAGGTCGTGGATGGAACCGTGCCCAACCAGTACGGGACCTGGTATCTGGGTCGAGGCGGCTGGTGTCCTGGCTACCAGGTCGATCCCTTCGTCGCCGACGTCACAGACAGCGTGACCGTGGGACAAGAGAACACCTTCACCTACAGGAGCCTCCTCGACGATGAGCCCTACGTTGCGACGCCGAGCGGCGGCGGAAACGGCGGCTTCGGCTCCAGCATCTGGATGACGTCCTGGGTGGTCGAGTGGGAGTGATCGGAGCGGGTCTCAGCTCCTGAACAGGGAGAACTCCAGGGTCCCGCCGGCCACGTCATGGGTCGAGCGGGCCTCCACCTTCGAGGTCGAGCCCAGGCTTGTGACCGCGGCGCCCTGCATCGCTCGGGCTGGCGCTAAGGAGACCTGTCCGTCCATGAGGGGGAGCAGCGCTCCGGCGGCCAGGAAAGTGAGCTCGATCAGGGTGCCCTGGAGCACATCATCCGAGAGCTTCCCGGTCTCCTGAAGAAGACCCTGGGCGAGCGCCTCGGCCACCTGGGTCCCACACCGTATGGCGAAGCCGCCCTTGAAGTCTCCGCTCACCTGCGCGACCCCCGCCCAGGCGAAGCCACCCGAGAGATCCATGGCGTCTCCGATCCGGGGCGTGAGCTCCAGATCGAGGAGCGACGTCCCGAGGGTTCGCATCGCGTGCTCAAGATGACTGTCTTCGATGGCCATGGACACGATGGGAGCTTGCCAGGCCGCTCCTGTCAACGGCTGACCGCCTACAAGCGGGCCCTAAGAGCCCGGCATCAGGGGCTGAGGTCGCGTGGCCACAGAGCTCTCGTAGCCGAAGAGCAGGACCGCGGCGGGAGGGGCACCGCTACCCATGTCGAAGACCCAGCCGGCGCGCGCGTGGTAGATCGTCCCGCGACCCCAGCTCACGCCGCCGGTGACCGTGACGTGAGGCAGCGCCCAAAGAGGTGGCCACGTCCCCGCGCGACCCGAGAGATGCCACCGCACGTGGTTCGTCAGGGTCCCGCTGAAGATGGCGGCGCCGCCCATGGAGGACTGACCGAAGACCGTGTTGCTCCCCAGGTCGAGGGCGATCGCCATCCCGAATGGATCGCCGGGGTCGACCCCGAAGAGCCCCTGCTTGTAGGACACCGAGGTCGTGGTCGAGGGGACCTCGAAGGCCACCTGGAACTCCGCCTGGGCGCCGACGCCGTGACGGTACCAGCCCACCATGGCCGGCAGCGGGGTGTAGCCCAGATCCTGCTCCTCGCTCCCCGTCCCCGGACCATCGGGCTCCAGAAGAACGCCCTTCTTCATGGGCATGGCGGCCGTCAGGGCCACGCCGCCCTTGGCGAGCCCCTTATGGAGCACGCCCGCCTCCTGGACGATGCCAATGGGGGCGCAGGCCGAGGAGAACACCAGGGCCAGGCTCGCGAGGAGGAGCGACCTCAATGCAGCCGCCTGGCGGAGATGATCGGGGGCTGTTCGCCCTCGAGGATCGCCTTGCTCAAGAGCTGACCGGCCTTGAAGCCCCAGCCGATGCCGTGGGCCGTGTAGCCTCCGAGAAAGAAGACGTTCTGTTGTCCGGGGAGCGCGCCGATCATGGGCAGCCCGTCGACGCTGAAGCCCATGATGCCCGCCCATCGGTAATCGATCTTCACGCCCCTCAGGTGGGGGAAGTGCTTGTGTAAGAACGTCTCGAGGGCCTCGTGGATCACGAGGCTCGGCTCATCGGCCGTGCCCACCTCGGTCTCCTTCTCCAGCTGTCGAAAGCCCCCGATCAAGACGCGACCGTCGGGCAGCTGTCGGAAGTAATCGAGGACGAAGTTGGCGTAGCAGGGGGCGGGCAGGAAGGGCGCCACGGGCTCGGTGACGATGATCTGACCGCGGGTCGGGTAGATCTTGTCTCGAAACCACGAGTGGACGTGATGGCTGTAGCCGTTGGTCGCCAGGACGCAGAGCGTGCCCTCGAAGGTCGCACGCTGGGTCTTCACGGTGACCGTATCGCCGGTGGAGGTGATGTCGTGGACCTCGTGATTCGGAAAGAACCGAGCGCCCGAGCGCTCCAGGATGCCCCGGACGAGCTTCACGGGGTGGACCTCACCGTCGTCCTGGTAGAGGACGCCGCCGGTGAAGTGCTCGGCGCGCAGATCACGAGCGACCTGCTCACGCTCGACCCACTCCACCTTGACGCCCAGACCCACCAGGGTGTCGCAGGTCTCCTTGAGCTCGACGAGCTCTCGCTCCGTGCCGGCGAGGGAGTACGTTCCCTTTCGAGCAAAATCGCACTCGAGGCCGTCTTCCACGAGGAGCTCCTCGATGAGATCGATGTTGTCCTGGCTCATCTTCCACAGGGTCAGGGCGTCCTCGACGCCCATGCGCTCCATCTGTCGGTTGAAGTGCTCCACGGACCCGCAGGTGATGAAGCCGGCGTTCTTGCCGCTCGCGCCGGCGCAGATGTCGCCCTTGTCGAGGACGACCACCTTGAGCCCGGCGTCCTTGAGCCACCAGGCCGCAGAGGCGCCGCTGATGCCCGCGCCGACGATGATCACGTCCGCGGTGACCACGTCACCGGGTTGGGTGTCGTCTTGCCAAAACGAGATGCTCATGACGTCGCCTCCGGTGGCGTCCATTGATCGAGGTTCAAGACGACCTCAATGGCCGTACAGTGACACGGTTTTCCATCCAGGGCGCAGGTGTAGTCCACCTCGACCCAATACTCGGGGTGCTCGGCGACCGCCTCAAAGCCCAGGCGCGTCAGGTAGCGAAGGGAGCTCCCGTGGGGGCTCTCCTTCCAGCTGTGGGCGACCACGGCGCGCGCGCCCAGGGCCTTCAGGTCGGCTAAGGCGCGGTGGGCGAGCCTCCTCCCGATGCCCTGCCCCATGACCGCGTGGTCCACGAAGCAGGATTGGAAGTAGGCGGTCTTCTCCAAGGGGGCTCCCCAGCGCTCCGGGGCGAGCGCCTGGCCGCGGCCGTGCTCCCAGCGACCGGGCGGCAGCACGAAGCGAAAGGCGACCAGCTTGCCGTCGGAGACGGCTACGTAGGAGAAGACCTGGTCGCTCAGGGTCGAGCGCTCCATGGTCTCGGCGACGAGCGCTGGCGTGTAGTAGTCATCTCCGACCAGGCGATCGGCCAGGGCCGAGACGTCCCGGACGTCCTCGTGGGTCATGACTCGGATCTCGACGCTCATGACCGTGGCTCTACCACCCCGACCCGACCCTGTCATGAGCACCCCCCTGTGTTCGTGCATTGTTGATGGTCATCGCCCCCAACTCGGGATAAGTAGCCGACCTGTCTCGACGGAGAGGACCCCCATGCGTCACGCCCAACTCTGCTCCACGTTGCTCCTCGCCCTGCTGTTCGCGGCCTGCGGCGAGGAGAGCGACAACGCGCCAGCGCCCAGCGCGCCTGACACCGTCACCGACACCTCTGGGGCCGACACGATCGCGGCCGACGCAACCGAGGACACGGTGGAGACGACGGGTTGTCCAGCCGGACAGATCCTCGCGGCCGACTCCAGCTGCACCACCGTCGGAATTCCAGGATGTGCCGAGGTCTTCATGAGCCCGGAGTCGGGCTTCTGTGAGCCCAGGATCGGCCTCTGTGATGCGGGTCACTACCCCGACTTCGAGACGGGCTGCGTGCAAGCGGGGATCACCGAATGCGCCGCTGAGTTCGTTGACCCGGAGTCGGGTCTCTGCGTACCAGATCCCGACGCCTGCGGCGCGGGCGCCATTCCTGTTCCCACCCAGGGCTGCGTCTCTCTCGACCCCCCCGAAGGATGTGGGTCGGGCACGTGGGGAACGATCGTCGAGGCCGACGACGACCAGCACGTCGATCAAGCCTATGGCGGAGGGGACTCAGATGGCTCCCGTGACGCCCCCTGGACCCAGATCAGCCAAGCCCAGGCGAACCTCCCCTCAGGCGGCCGAATCATCCTCGCTGCGGGCGATTACAACGAGACGATCTTCCTTCAGGAATCCGTCTCCATCGTCGGTCGCTGCAGCTCCATGGTCACGGTGAGCGGCGCGACACAGAGCCCCTTGGCCGCGAACCTGGGCACGACGGTCTTGGAGGTCGCCGGCGGGGTCGAGGTCAGCTTCCACGATCTCCGGGTCTCCGGTGACGGGATCGGCCTCGCGGCCTATCTCGGAGCCCAGGTGGACCTGGAGCGGGTGATCTTCGAGGACAACGAGTGGTTTGGTGTCTTCGTCTCGGGAGATGGGACGGTCGTCACCGCGACCGAGCTCCTGGTGAAGGGTACCCGACCGAGGCCCGGTCCGGCCGGGAACCGGGGCGTGAGCGCACAAGACGGCGGGACGATGCATATGGAGCGCGCCCTCCTCACGGGCAACGCGCGAACGAACGCCCTGTGCGGTGGCTCGATCCCAAACACGCTCAGCGCCATGACCCTCAAAGACGTGGTGCTCACCCAGGTGACTCCGGCCGAGCCTGGCGCCACCACTGAGGACCTGTTCGTGAATCATGGATCCACCGTCAGCGTGGAGAACACGGTGGTGCTACACCATGGGGTGATAGGGATCATAGTCGACGACCCTGGAACCTCGGTGGCCTTAGATGGGCTCGTCGTCATCGGGCCCGAGGCCAGCGATGCGACCGTAAGCGAGTCGATCAACGTCCAGGGCGGCGCTTCGGTCTCTCTCCATCAGGCGGCGATCCACCGAGGGCGCGACACCGGTCTGTACATCACCGACGAGGGGACCTCAGTTCAAGCCGAGGGGCTCTACATCAACGAGACCCAGCCGACGGCACAGATCTCAAGCGGTATGGGCATATTGGCTCGTGAGGGCGCGACGCTGAACCTTGAGGGAGGCGCCCTGATCAGAAACTTCGAGGCGGGTCTGATCGCCCGAGGTTTCGCGACCGCCGATGTCGCGGGGCTGCTGGTCGAGGGGACCCAGGCGACCACGACCGGTGAGAAGGGCTCGGGCATCGACGCCTTCAATGGCGCCGAGGTCACGATCGAGCGGTCGGCGCTCATGGAGAACACCCTGGTGAGCCTGCTGGCGATCCTGCAGCCCAGCGTGATTGAGATCCGGGACAGCGTGATCGCGCACACCCTCAGAGACGCCGTGGAGTTCTGGGGACGTGGCGTTCAGGTTCAGGCTGGCGCGACCCTGATCGTCGAGCGCTGCGCCATCATCGACAACTACGAGGCCGCGATCTTCATGTGGGAGGCCATCGGTGAGATTCGGGACACGCTCCTCTCAGACACCAAAGTGAACGGGGAGGAACAGATCGGCGATGGTCTGCTCGTCACCCTCTCCGAGGTGATCGCGGAGGGGATCTCGGCGACTCGTAATGGTCGAGTGGGCGTGCTCTTCGATCGAACGGAGGGGACCATCTCCGGATGCTCGATCACGGACAACGCCTTTGGCCTCGCCACCCAGGGCGAGGACGTTCCCGAGGTCAGCGAGGACAACGCGGTCATGGGCAACGTCAACGACGTGGTCAAGAACAGCGAGCTGCCGATCCCGGACGAGCAGATGGTGCTTCCCGAGGACTCGCCCGGAAACTCCTGAGCACAGGGGGCGAGCAGAGCCTCGATCTCAGGTCGGGATGTTCCCGTGCTTGCGCTCAGGCCGGGCCGTGTTCTTGGTCTCCGTGCGCAACAAGAACCTCGCGAGCTTTCTGCGGGTCTCGGCCGGCTCGATCACCGCGTCCACGAAGCCGCGTCCCGTGGCCTGATCGGGCGTGAGGAAGGTCTCCTCGTAGTGCCGCTCGGCCTCGAGCGCCGCGGCCTCGGGGTCGGCCTCTCCGGCGAGCTTTCGCCGAAAGAGCACCTCGACGGCGCCCTTGGCGCCCATGACCGCGATCTGCGCCGTCGGCCAGGCCAGGTTCACGTCACCACCCACGTGCTTAGACGACATGACGATGTAGGCTCCGCCGTAGCTCTTTCGCGTGATGACGGCGAGCTTCGGCACGGTCGCCTCACAGTAGGCGTAGAGCAGCTTGGCGCCGTGGTTGATCACGCCCTGGTGCTCCTGGTCGCAGCCGGGCAAGAAGCCCGGGACGTCCACGATGGAGATGATCGGGATCCCATAAGCGTTGCAGGTCCGGATGAAGCGCGCGCCCTTCCGGGAGGCGTTGATGTCGAGGCAGCCGGCCTGCTCAAGAGGCTGGTTGGCCACGACGCCTACGGAGCGGCCGGCCAAACGGGCGAACCCGACGACGATGTTCTGAGCCCAGCCCTTATGAACCTCGAGGAAGGTCGACCGGTCGAACACGTTGTCGATGATCCCGCGCACGTCATAGGGCGTACGGCTCGACTCTGGGAAGACCTCCAAGACCTCCGGACAGAGACGATCCGTAGCGTCGGGCCCCTCCATGACGGGGGGCTTCTCCTTCCAGTTGGACGGCAAGAACGACAGGAGCTTTCGGACACCTGCGAGCGCCTCCAGATCGGTCGGGTACAAGAAATGAGAGACGCCCGTCTTCTCCGAGTGGGTCCGTCCGCCGCCGAGCTCCTCGACCGTCACGTCCTCAAAGGTGACGGTCTTCACCACCTTGGGGCCCGTGAGGAACATGTAGCTTGAGCCGTCGACCATGAAGACGAAGTCCGTGAGGGCGGGCGAGTAGACAGCGCCGCCAGCGCACGGGCCGCAGATCACGCTGATCTGGGGGATCTGTCCGCTGGAGCGGACGTTGCGCATGAAGATCTCGCCGTAGCCGCCGAGGGCCTCGACGCCCTCCTGGATCCGCGCGCCGCCCGAGTCGTTGATGCCCACAAACGGGGCGCCAGCGGCCAGGGCCATGTCCTGGAGTCGGGCGATCTTCAGGGCGTGGGCCTCGCCAAGAGACCCGCCGAGGACGGTTCGGTCCTGGGCGAAGGCGTAGACCGTGCGGCCGTCCACGGTGCCCACACCGGTGATGACGCCGTCGCCCGGGATCTGTTTCTTCTCCATGCCAAACAGCGTGCTGCGATGGAGCACGCGATCTCCAATCTCATCAAAGGTCCCTGGATCGAACAGGGCCTCCAGGCGCGCTCGGGCGACGCTGATTCGGCGGGCCTCGCCGACGGCGGCGATCTCGGCCTCGTTGGGACGAGCGCTCGCGGCGGGCTGCGGGGATGGGGCGCTGGGGTCGTGTGTGACGCTCATGATTGCTCTCCCTGAAGATCGGCCTACTCGAGCTCGACCAAGATATCTGCCGTGCGGACGCGGTCCTGAACGACCACGTTGACGGTCTTCACGATGCCGTCGCGCGGGGCGCTGAGTATCGTCTCCATCTTCATCGCCTCAAGGACCAGCATCGGCTGTCCCTGCGTGACCGTGTCTCCTACGGCCACTTCAACGGCGAGAATCACCCCTGTAATCGGGGCGACGAGCACAGGGTCTGCGTCCGGGGCGGGCGCCACGGCCCGAGAACCGAGGATCACCTCACCCTCGGAGCGAACGCGAACGGGTACACCGCCGGTCCGCTGGCTCTGCACCTTCTCCATGCGGACCTCGCCGTCAGGCCCGGTGACCACGCGCAGGGTCAGGGGACGACCGTCCACGGTGACCTTGACGATGTCACCCTCGACGCTCTCGAGCCCAATGGACATCTCCAGCTCGTCGGCGACCGCCTTCCAGGCCCCGTGGCCATCAAAGGAGAGAGCGATGGGCGTAGGCCCACCTTTTCCCAGGGTCACCAGATACTTCTTTGGCGCGCTCATGTTGTCCCTCCCCGATCGTGGCCCTTAGTTGACGCTGCGACCGGTGGTCGTGTCACCGTCCGCCACACGACCCTCGATCAGGAAGCCCTTCTCGCGCAAGAGGGCCGCCACGGCCGCCAGGGCCGCGTCGTCATCATCCTGCACCAGGCCTCCGTCGACCACGACGACGCTCTCGGCGATGGCGAACCTCGGATCGACGCGGACCTCCGCGCGGACCTCGGACCCGCCCAGGTTCACCAGTCGGTCCGCCGCCTGGCCATAGACGCCCACATCGGCCACGCCGTTCTCATCGATGGTCTTCACGACGACCTCGCTCACGGCCAGGTTGAAGCCGAGCCCGAGGGCCTTCGTCGTCGCCTCCTTGAGGCACCAAAGCGCCGTGATTCGCGCGTCCTCATTGGCCTGCGCGCCGCTGGCGTCGAGGATGGGCAGCGCCATCTCGGCCGCCTCGAGCCAGGTGTCGGCGAAGGCGTCAGGCCTGGGCGCGATGCGCTCGATATCGATGCCCACGCGGATCTCCGGGTCCACCGGGATCGCCGCGACAGCGACGCCATCGGAGTGGGAGATGGAGAGGTTCATGAGCTCACCGTCGGTGAGTCGGTCCGCCCAGCCGTCCCGCAGCAGGAGGCTCGGCGCGCCGAACTCATCCTTGACCACGAGCATGGCGTCCGGCGGCGGACGCACCCCAAAGCGAGCCTGGAGCCAATCGCCAGCGAGGCGCTTGGCGGCGAGCCGCGCAGAAAGCCACTCGCCGCGGCGCTGGACGTTCTTCTGTCGGTGAAAGGCCGCGAGGTCCTCCATGGTCACGAGACGCTCGAGGGGAAACCCGAGACGATCGAGGGACTGCTCCGCGTCGGAGATGTCCATGAAGTCTCGCAAGACCCTTCGGTCCGCGCCTGGGACGATACCCTTGCCCTCCGGAAGGGGGCCGGCGTCGATCATCTCCAGGGACTCCAGCCGCTGAAGAAGCCGCCCCTCGCGGGTCCAGACCTCCGCGTCGTAGCGCGCGTGATGCTCTACATCTGAGCTGCGCGGCAGCACGCGGATCACGATGTCCTCACCGGGAGCGGCGGTCCCGAACAGGCTCACGCGTCCGATGGCCGCTGGGAGACGCATCCTGCCGTCCTGGCTCATGGACCACAGTCCCGCGGCCTGCAGCGCGGCCTCGCGCGCCAGGGGATCGCTGGTGAGCTGAGCGGCGGCCACGCCCGGGATCGGGTCCACATCCGAGGTGCGCCCCAGCGCGACCAGGCCGCGAGGACCCATGAAGGGGACGCTGTCGAGGACGCGGTAGCTGCGCTCGTGGAAGAAGACGCCATAGATCGTGCCCGCCTCAGGTCCCTCGCAGGCGAGGTCCTCAGTGGGCAGCATGAAGGGCTCGGGGGCGCCGGGCGTCGCGCCGGTCAGCACCGTCGCTGTGAAGTGCTGGCTCCGTGACTCCTTCCCGGTCGCCAGCTTTCGCAGGCTCTCAAGGACGACGCTCACGCGGCCCGCTCCGGCCGGGCGCGCGGTGACCTGCACCGAGACCTCCTTGCCGTCGTGAGCCTTCACGGGGCGCTCGAAGACCACGTCCTCGTAGCCGACCACTCGAGCGCTCGAGTCCAGGGCACGCGTGGCCTGAGCGAAGAGCTCCATTCCCATCACGCCGGGGAGCACCGCGGTGCCTTCAATCCGGTGGTCATCGAGCATGGTCATCTGGGTCGCGTCGAGGCGGAGCGTTCCGATCACACCGTCATAATCTCGCACGAGCTCCTGAAAGAGCGGCGCCTGCATGTCTCCCGCGCCGGGGGTCGCCGCCAGGGCGCCCAGGGCGCCGGCGCAGACCACCTCACCGGTGAGACCCGAGGCCAGGAGATCGCCGACCATGGGCGCGCCGAGCTCAGGAGGCATCATGGTCACTCCCGAGGCCTCAAGCACGGTCTGGATTGATCCGCGGGTCGCCATACCCACGTCCGCCCAGGGGCCCCAATCGGTGGCGATACCCTGGAAGTCTCCGGCGCGGCTTCGGGCCGCGAGCATACGAGAGAGGGCGTCATTGGCCGCGGCGTAGTCCACCTGTCCGGCGTTGCCGTACCGACCCGCCACCGAGGTGAAGGCCACGACGGCGCGCGGGTTCACGGTCAGGGCGTCCAGGAGGTGGATCAGGCCCCCGACCTTGGTGATGAAGACGCGGTCGAAGACCTCCGTCTTCTTGTCCATCAGGAAGTGGCTGTCCTCGAGCCCCGCCCCATGAACAACCACGTCCACGTGGCCGATCTCTCCGAGGGCCTTGCGGGTCGAGGCGGCGTCCGAGACATCGAAGGCCACGTAGCGACTCTGGGCGCCGGCGGCCTGGAGCGCCGCCAGGGTCTCGGCGATCTCCTTCTGGGCCTCGAAGGGCTTGAGGGCGCGTCCGATGGTCACGGGCGTGACCTTATCTCCGGCCTCCTTCATGGCGGCCTTGATCCGAGCGCGCTCCGCGTCCAGATCGATGCTCAGGGGAGCCTCGTGGGTCAGGGCCGTGCGGCCCGTGAGAACGAAGCTCCCACCCGGGAAACGCCTGGCGAGGTCAAGGGCGACCACCGCGGTGATGCCACGACCCCCTCCGGTGATGAGCCATCGCGTGTCCACGCCCAGGTGATGCTCCACCGGCGTGTGCTCAACGTCCGCGGTCTCCGCCACGTGAACCATCCCATCGAGGAGACCGATCTCGCGGTATCCGCCGCGCGCCAGACCCTCTCCGAGGATCACCAGGGGATCGACCGCGCTGAGCTGCTCGGGCAGATCGACCACGCGAACGGTCGCCTCGGCCCACTCGTGGGACAGGGTCTTGGTCAACCCCGCCACAGATCCGCACACCAGGGAGCGGGTGCCATCGGTGGTCCCCGAAGCGTCATGCCCGAGGGCCCCACCCAGGTTGGTCAGGGTGACAAAGAAGTGGTCGGAGCCCGGAGCGCCGTCGAGAACGGTCACCCAGGCCCGGGCCACATGGAAGGTGCGTCGCGCCTGATGCAGGGCGAAGTCCGCGGCCTTCTCCAGAGGCGGGAGCTCGTCCACGCCGAGGAGGTTGATCATGCCCGCCAGGTCGCTCACGCCCGTGAGCTTCCGAGTCAGCGCCGCTTCGTCCATCAGGAGGTCCTCGTCGCCCGCGACCATGTGAACCACCCGAGCCCCCAGGCGCTCCAGAGCGCTCTCAAGGGGTGAGATCGTCTCATCGGTGCCTCCGAGGATCACCACGGTTCGTCCTTGAACGCGGGTCCCCGCCGCGGAGACGTCCGCCTGGGCGGCTCCCAGCTCGCGGATGACCACCGGCCGTGCGAGGAACGGAACGTCCGCAGCGGGCTCCGCACTCACCGCTACAGGCGTCTGTGCGGCTTTCGGGGCCTCCGGCGCGGCCGGGACCTGCTTCGGAGCCTCCGGGCTCGTTTCAGGGGCCTTCTCGACGGGCTCAGCGACCGCAGGGGCGGCGGCGACACCGGAGGACTGGCCGGCGCTGCGCTCAATCACATAGCGCGCCAGGTCCTCGATGGTGGGATAGTCGGCCAGACGGAAGTCGGCGTCCTTCTCCAGGGCGTAGACCTCGCGGACCTCCGCCATGATCTCGGCCTGCTTCACCGTGTCGATCCCGAGATCCGCCTCCAGCTCGAACTGGGGCTCGACCTCTTCGGCGTCGTAGCCCGTGCGCTCGCACAGGATCTTCACGATCGCGCCATAGGCCTCGTCCTGCGTTGGCGCGGAGCCAGACGTCGGGGTCGCGACCACGGGCGCCTCCACGGCGGGAGTCGGGGCCGGGGTCGGAGCGGGCGCGACGGGAGCTGACGCAGCGGGGCTCACCGCGCCCTGGCTCGCGCGCTCCACAACGTAGCGGGCCAGATCCTCGATGGTCGGGTAGTCCGCCAGACGGAAGTCGGCGTCTTTTTCCAGGGCGTAGGCCTCGCGGACCTCCGCCATGATCTCGGCCTGCTTCACCGTGTCGATCCCGAGGTCGGCCTCGAGCTCAAACTGGGGCTCCACCTCATCGGACTCGTAGCCCGTTCGCTCGCACAGGACGGACACGACTCGCTCGTAGGCCTCCTCCTGGCTGGGCGCACCTGCCGATGCCGCTGGCGGGGCAGGCGCCTCGACGACGGGCGCAGGGGCGGGCTCAGCGACCGCAGCGGGCTGAGGCGTCGGGACCGGGGCTGGCTTCGCGACGGACTCCTTGGCCTCACCGCGCGCCTTGAGCACACGCTTTTCTACGGAGACAGACGCGTTGTGAAGCCCAACGTCATCGCGCAGCCAGGCCTCAAAGGCGGCTCGGTCCAAGCGGTCTTCGGTCAACGCTCGGCGTCGCCACACCCCGAGGGCCAACTGGGAGCCGAAGCCCGCGGCCAATCGAATGGCGTAGTCAAGCTCGAGCTCGGAGCCATCGCTGAAGGTGAGGTTGCCCAGGCTCTCGTCCCGCTCCTCCAGGTGGGGGATCGGCGGGACGTGACGCTTGTGGAGCATCTGGACCGCGAGGGCGTCCTCCAGGCCGGCGCCCATCGGGTGTCCCGTGTATCCCTTGATGTTCGCGACGACGATCTCATCCATCCCGTCTCCGAAGACGGATCGGAGGCTCTCGACCTCCGCGGCTGCGGAGCCGCCTCGAGCGGGCGTGAACGTCTCGTGGCTCACGAAGACCGCTCGACCGGTCATGTCTGTCCGCTCGGTCTTGAACCGATCTTCGACCGAGCCGATCAGCTGCTGAACCTCATTGGCGATGTGGCCGACGTCGAGCCGGGTGGCGTGGAACGCGCTGTTGGCCGTTCGGGTGCCGACGAGATCAGCCAGCGGCGTCACGCCGCGACGCGCGGCGGCGGCGGGGCTCTCGAGGATCAGGGCGACCGCTCCGGCGCCCAGGATCGTCCCGTTGCGTCGCTTGTCGAAGGGGAGCGCCGCCTGGGTCACATCGGCCTCCTGAGTGGCCGCGCCCGTGGCGAGGAAGCCGCCGCCGACCCAGGGCATCAGGGTGTCATCGGTGACGTCATCGCCGCCGATGATGATGACGCGCTGGCAACGCCCGAGGCGGATCCAGTCCTCTCCGATGGAGATGGCCTGGGTCGTCGAGGCGCAAGCCGAGTTGATGCGGGTGTTCGGTCCGCGGGCGCCGATCTGCTCGGCGAAGCGCGCGTGGCCCATGCCGATGAGCTTGAGCACGTAGCGACCGTCGAAGGCATACTCGGGATCCTTCGCGGCGCGCGTCGCCTCGTCGATGGCCACGTCGTACCCGGTGAAGGCCGACGCGAAGATCACGCCCGTCTCGTCGCGCATGGACTCGGGCAGCGCCGAGCCGATGGTCACCTTCTTGCCCGATCGGGTCGTGCGGTAACGAGGAACCAGGGGGATATGCGCGTCACGCAGGGCCTCAAGGCCGGCCGCGAACGCCAGCTGACTGGCCCGATCGAGTCCCGCGACCACGCGCTCCTCGACGCCATAATCGCGCGTCAGATCGAAGTCACCCATCTGACCGGCGAGCTTGAGGACGTCCTCCTCCGAGTCGATGGAGACGAACTCCGCCGTGCCGTCCGCGCCCTTGGTGAGGCGGGTGATCTTCTTAGAGGCCATAGCCTCTCGGTGCTCCTGGGGCATGGACTCGATCAAGGAGCGACCGCTGAGGAGCTTATCGAAGCCCTCCTTATCGAAGGCGTCCTTGAGGCCCGGAAGGCCGATGGCCGTGCCGGTGCAGACCACGTCGCTCTTGACGGGCCAGTCGATGTCGTTGCCCGTCTTCGGAGCCGGGTCCGGCGTCGGCGCCGCCTGGGCCGCCGCCGCGCCGCGCTCGACGGCTGGCGCCTCGAAGGCCTCGACGGTCTGACCGGCCGCGAGGAGCTGGCCGATGGCCATGCGGAGGCTCGGCAGTCCGCCAAACTTGGGGTGGTTCGTCGGGATCGCTCGGTGGTCCCTCCCCTCAAGGATATTGGAGACGAAGCCCACCTGGGCCTTCTTGGGGCCGACCTCGACGAAGGTGCGAATGCCCGAGGCGTACATGGCCTCAATCTGGTCGATGTATTCGACGGGGCTCGCCACCTGACGGGCTAGAAGATCACGGATCTGGTCCGGATCGGTCGGGTAGGGCTTGGCCGTCACGTTCGACAGGATCGGGATCTCGGGCTCGTTGATCTCGATGGTCGCCAGCTGCACGAGGAGGGCCTCGGTCGCCGGGGCGATGATCTTCGTATGGAAGGCGTGGCTCACGGGGATGCGCTGTGCGTCCATGCCGGCTGCCGTCAGCTTCTCCAGGGCGCGCTTCGAGGTCTCGGTCTCGCCCCCCGTCACGGTCTGAGCGTGGCAGTTCTTATTGGCGCAGACGATGTAGCCATCCAGGCCCTCGAGCTCCGCCTCGACGCGCTCAGCGGAGGCGCTCACGGCGAGCATCCAGCCGTTGTCGTCGTTCATGGGACGCACGTTGGCCATGGCGGCGCCGCGCGCCGCGACCGTCTTCAACGCGCCCTCGAAGGGCATCACGCCCGCCGCGATGCAGGCGCCATACTCGCCAAGGCTGTGGCCGACGACCATGTCCGCCCGGTAGCCCAGGGATCGCAGGATCGCCAAGACCGCGGCGTCCATGGTGAGGACGGCGGGCTGGGTGATCTCGGTGCGGGTCAGCTCCTTGAAGGCGTGCTTCTTGGCGTCGTCATCGGCGAGCTCACCGGGGTGCATGAAGCTCGACAGGGGGCGCTCGATGTCGCCCGCCATCACGCGGTCAGCCTCGGTGAAGACCTCGGCGGCCTCCGGGAAGCGCTCCATGAGATCTCGTCCCATACCCAGGTACTGGGTGCCCTGTCCCGGGAACAGGAAGGCCAGGCCTCCCGCGCCCACCGGGGCGTCCTCGGAGAAGTAGACCCCCTTGTTGGCGAGGATCTTCATCCCTTTGCCCTTCTCAAGGGCCGCGCTCGTCTTCTTGAGGATGGCCACCAGCGGCTCGGGACCGGCGGTCGGCTCGTAGGCCACCGCGAGTCGAACCGCGCTCTCCACCACGCTTGGATTCGCGCGATGGGGCTCCAGCGCCGAGAGGCCCTGGGACTCCACCGAGGCGACCAGGGAGTCCAGGCTCGCGCGGAGCTCAGGCGTGCTGCTCGCGCCCAGGGCCATGAGCCCATCAAGCCGATCCCAGGCGCTCGCGCCGTCCTCGGCGACAGGCGCCTGGACCCCAGGAGCGGGCGCGGCGGCCGGCTCAGGGGCGGCCGCGGGCTCGGACGTCGACGGAGCGGCGACCGCGCCGCCGGAGAGCGCCGAGCGCTCCACGACATAGCGGGCAAGATCCTGGAGCGTCGGGTAGCTCGCCAGGCGGAAGTCAGCGTCCTTCTCAAGGGCGTAGGCCTCGCGGACCTCCGCCATGATCTCGGCCTGCTTCACC
>CALCNF010000007.1 GCA_937897815.1 uncultured Pseudomonadota bacterium
ATGCGTCCTGTGTGTGGGTTGCTGTGAGGGCCTCGGCGATCTGCACTGAGTTCAGCGCAGCTCCCTTGAGCAGCTGGTCGCCGCAGATCAGGAGGTTCAAGGAGTGGTCGTCGATGCCGTCCATTCGTACCCGACCGACGAGCACGTCGTCCTCCCCAGAGGCCTCAACGGGCATCGGGAAGAGGTTGGCGGCTGGATCGTCGACCCAGCGAACGCCCGGAGCCGACTCAAGCGCTCGCTTTGCGTTCTCTGGGGAGACGGGACGGTCAAAGGTGATGTGAACCGACTCGGTGTGGGCGCGAAGCACGGGTACACGGACACAGGTCACGGTCATCGCCAGGTTCGGTTTACCCAAAATCTTCTGCGTCTCCGCGATCACCTTGTTCTCTTCTCCGTTGAACCCGTTCTCCTCGATCGCGCTGTCATGGCTGAAGAGGTTGAAGGCGTAGGGGTGAGGCAGGACCCGCGGGACGACCGGTCTCTCGGCCAGGTGGTCTCGCGTCTGAACGATCAGGTCCTCCATAGCCTTGGCTCCGGCTCCGCTCGCGGACTGGTAGGTCGAGACGATGAGTCGCTCGATGCTTCCGAGCGCGCGCAGCGGCGCGAGGGCCACGGTGAGGATGGCCGCCACACAGTTCGGGTTGGCCACGACGCCTCCGTGACCCTTCAAGTCCCCCGGGTTCACCTCAGGGACGACAAGGGGAACGTCCTCATCCATTCGAAAGGCGGAGGAGTTGTCCACGACGAGGGCGCCAGCTGCTCGCGCGGCGGGTACCAGCGCCCGGCTCCGGGTCGCGCCCGCTGAGAAGAAGGCGATGTCGACCCCTGTGAAGGAGTCTTCTCCAGCGACCTGAACGAGCACGTCTTCGCCACGAAACCTGACGGTCTTTCCGGCTGAGGCCGGCGAGGCCAGGGGAACCAGCTCTGAGACTGGGAAGTCGCGCCGCTCCAAGCAGCCCATGAGCTCCTGTCCCACGGCACCCGTTGCGCCGACGATTGCGACCTTGTTCATCGTGTACGCCTCCACGTCCTCCGAGACGCCTGGCAACATGGCGGACGCGGCTCTCGGTCGTCAAGCATTGCTGGGCCAGGGAGACGTGGAGCCGGGTTCATCCTGCCTCGATCGTTGCGGTCGACTCCCCTCGCGCACGTGTGGTACGAGACTCGCCATGACGGACCACTCACAAGAGAGCGCGGCGCTCCCAGAGATCGCATCCATCGAGGAGGCGATTGAGGACATTCGCGCCGGGCGTATGGTGATCCTCGTCGATGACGAGGACCGCGAGAACGAAGGGGACCTGGTCGTCGCGGCGGAGCACCTGACCGCAGAGCAGGTGAACTTCATGGCGCGCGAGGGTCGAGGGCTGATCTGCCTCGCGGTGGACGATGAGCGGGCGGAAGCCCTCGGACTCGACCCGATGGCCCGCCAGAACACGGCTCCCCTCGGCACCGCCTTCACCATCTCCATTGATCTGGCTGAAGGTGGCGGAATCGGTGCCCATGGTCGCGTCGCCACCATGAGGCGAGTGCTCGACCCCGATGCCCATCGAGACGACTTCGTGAGCCCCGGACACGTCTTCCCTCTGCGGGCGAGGCCCGGCGGCGTGCTCGTGCGCTCGGGCCAGACGGAGGGCTCGGTGGATCTGGCTCGGCTCGCTGGCCTTCAGCCCGCCGGAGTGATCTGCGAGATCATGCGCGGTGATGGCACCATGGCTCGCCTGACGGAGCTCCTCACCTTTGGAGCCCAGCACGATATCAAGGTCGTGACGGTCGCTGACCTGATCCGATACCGGCTGCAGAACGAGCGTCTCGTGCAGTGCGTAGGCACCGCTCGCATGCCCACCGAGTTCGGAGAGTTCAAGCTCCGGTGCTATGAGAACGCGCTCAGCGGGCAGGTGCATCTCGCGCTCACAATGGGAGACCCCGACGCGGTCGAGTCGACGCTCGTGCGCGTTCATCGTTCAGATGTCATCCCGGATGTCTTCGGTCTCGACTTCCTTCAGTCCCGCTCCCGACTCGCGTGGAGTCTCCAGCGTATGGCGGAGGAGGGCGCGGGAGTACTCCTGTATCTGCGGCCTGAGGGAGGACAAGAGCTGCTCGCGGATCGCATCGCGCGGTACAGCGCCATGGCCCACGGTCAGCGAGTGCCGTCCCACACGCCTGCGACCATGGGCTTCCATGACTTTGGTGTCGGCGCGCAGATCCTGGGGGATCTGGGCCTCCATAAGATCCGTGTGATTACGAATCAGCCAAGGACCTTCAAGGGATTGAGCGGCTTCGGACTGGAGATCACGGATTGGGTCTCGATCGGAGATGAGACGGTCTCGCCGTGAGCGAAGAGGCCGCGACGCCTCGCCCGGCCGCGACGGTCGTGATCGCGAGAGGTGAAGACGCTTGGGAGGCCCTGCTGCTCAAGCGCCACCACAAGAGCGGGTTTATGGCGAACGCCTACGTGTTCCCCGGGGGGCGCGTCGATCGCGCTGATGCGTCGGTAGGGAGCGTCGGGCGCATCGCGGGTCTTGATCTGGAGCAGCTCTCCGCTCAAATGGAGGGTGTCTCGACGACTGCTGAGGCGGCCTCCTATGTGATCGCTGTGGTCCGAGAGACCTTTGAGGAGGCTGGAATCCTGCTGGCGCGCGATCGCGCCGGAAGCTGGGTGAACCTCGCCGACGAGGAGACAGCTGCGCGGCTCTCAAGATGGCGTGACCAGCTCAACGCGGGCAGCATCTCGTTTGAGGCCCTCCTCGAGGAGGAGGACCTGTTTATCGCGGGTGAGGGGCTTCACTACTTTGACCATTGGGTGACCCCCGCCCAGGAACCCCGCCGCTACGATGCGCGGTTCTTCGTCGTGAGCGCGCCTCCTGGACAGCGTGGGCATCACGATGGCCGTGAGACCACGGAGTCCTTGTGGCGGACGCCTGTTGCGGCGCTCGAGGAGCACGCGGCGGGGGGGATGATGCTTCCGCCGCCTACCTGGAGGGTGCTCATGGACCTGTCCCGGTGGCCGCGCCGTGCGGAGATGCTCAGGGCTCTGTCATCAGGGCCTCCAGTCGTGCGGACCGAGCCCACCATGACAAGCCACGAAGGCGCCTTCGCCCTCGCGCTGCCCGGGGATCCCGAGCACGGTTGTGATGGCGTTAGACCCTACGGCGCGCGTCGAATCGTCTTGAACGGAAGCCACTGGATCGAGGCCTGAACCGCAGCGGGTTTGAGCCTGCGGGCTGGCCGGTCGTTTCGGCAGGCACTGTGGGCGCATCCGCGGCAAACAGGGAACCCTGGGAATGAAGGGGGTCTGGTGTCTGAGGGTTACCAGGTGGGTTCGCTCCCGCGCGCGTGAATCTGCTACAGTGCGCGCGGCTAGGGTGGGTGGCGTTTCGAATCGCGCCCTTTGGCTCGGAGAGGTGTCATGATTTCGAGTAGCGTTCGGCGGAGCTTGGTTTTGTGCCTCATCAGCGTTTTTGCGCTGGTCTTTGTGGGGTGCAGTGCTCCCGCAGAAGTAGACGGAAAGATCGAGACTGGCGTAAGCGGCCCCGGTCTAAATCTAGACCAGGAGATCGTGCTCTGCGAGACCAACGCGGATTGTTCCGACGTGGAGCGGAGCGCATGCGAGATGGTCATCTGCCAGGAGGAGGGCTACTGCCTGCCCCTTCCGCTGGGTAACGGGACCCCGTGCGATGATGGAAATGTCTGCACCGTAGACGAGCTCTGCGAGGCTGGCGTCTGCGGTGGCGGCACCAACGACTGCCCATGCGATTCTGACACCGATTGCGGGGACAAGGGCGAGGGCGACCTCTGTGAGGCGTCCCTCGTATGCATCGGGGGGGGGTGTGAGCCGGACCCGGCCGGCCCCGTCGTCTGTGAAGACGTCGAGGGCGATTGTGTCGAGACAGCCTGCGACCCCGCGACCGGAGCTTGCGTCGACACCCCGACGCCTGACGGATCCGCCTGCGCGACAGACAACGCTTGCATCACGGGCGCGACCTGCATGGAGGGGGCTTGTGAGGGTGGAACCGCAGTGGAGTGTCCTGGTGGTGGTCCCTGCGTGACCGTGACCTGCGATTCCAAACTCGGCTGCATCGATACGCCGACCAATGAGGGCGAAGCCTGTAATGACGGGAACCCGTGCTCGACTGGGGACACCTGCGTGGAGGGGGTCTGTGTCGCCGACGGTGGCTCCTGCGAATGTGAGGTCGATGACGATTGTCTGCCGTTCGTCTCGGATCTGTGCGTTACGGAGATGCTCTGCGAAGAGGGGCTGTGCGTCGCGTATGACGTCGCGCTGCCGGATCCGGTGGAGCCCGGTCCCGACGGTGCCTGCCAAGAGATGCAATGTGACTCCGCCACGGGCGTATGGGGCATGGGCGACAAGCCTGATGGCACCGACTGCTCACAGGGGCTGGAGTGTGACACCGGCGCGGCTTGTGTCGCGGGCGAGTGCGCGGTCCCCGAGGGTGTCTGCGATGACGGCAACCCCTGCACAAATGACGGCTGCGAGGAGGGGGTGGGCTGCGTTTACGAGGACATCGATGGCGGCCCCTGTGATGATGACAACCCCTGCACGAGCGGCGACAAGTGCGTCGAGGGCAGCTGCTGGCCCGGTCAGGATGTCTGCATGTGTGACACCGATGCGGACTGCTCGGGAGAGGGCTTCGATCAGTGCCTTGGCGAGTGGTCCTGCGACCAGGGGGCCTGCGTCGTCAAGCCGAACACGGCGGTCGATTGTTCCGGCACAGTCCTTGGCGCCTGCGAGGTCGCGGCATGCAAGCCTGAGACCGGGGAATGCTACTCCCAGGCCGCCGAAGATGGCGCGGCTTGTGATGACGGGAACCTCTGCACCACCGGTGACGTGTGCGGTGGGGGCCAATGCGGAGGCGAGCCCAACAGTTGCGATGACGGCAACGAGTGCACGGACGACAGCTGTGCGCCCGCGACCGGGTGCAAGAACATCGACAACAGCAAGCCCTGCGATGACAACAACGCCTGCACCTCGGGCGACTTTTGCATCTCCGGGAGCTGTTTCGGCGGTGCCGCCGTTCAGTGCACCAGCAACATCCAGTGCACCACCGGCGTGTGTGACCCCGTTCAGGGCTGCGTGGCAGAGACCGTGAGCGATGGCACAGCCTGCGATGACGGTACGGAATGTACGGACGATGACGCCTGCTTTGACGGGGTCTGCTCGGGCACCTCGGTGTGCGAGTGTCTCACCACCGCGGACTGCGCCGCGTCGGAGAACGATGACCTCTGTGATGGGACGCTGGTGTGCGTCGATGGAGCTTGCGAGGTTGACCCGTCGACGGTGGTGGCTTGCCCGGCTGCCGGTCCCTGTGAGGCGGGTAAGTGCATCCCAGCGACCGGCGAGTGCAAGTTTGAGGCGAGCAATGAGGCCGCGTCCTGCGACGCCGGACCGTGCAAGACACTCGGCATGTGCATGGCCGGAGAGTGTGTCGGCGAGCCTGTCGACTGCGACGACGGGCAGCCCTGTACGAGCGACAAGTGCGACCTGGATACGGGCTTGTGTGTCACGGAAGCCAAGAGCGGCTCCTGCGATGACTCCGACCCATGCACCATCAACGAGGCCTGCGACGAAGGTCTGTGCACGGGTGGTTTGAACTTCCCTTGCAACGATGGCGACCCCTGCACGAGCGACGCCTGTGAGCCCGGGGTGGGCTGCACCTTCAAGCCCGTCGTCTGCGATGACGACGACGCGTGCACCACGGATTCGTGTAACGCTCAGGGAGCGTGCGTCTTCGAGGAGAAGATCTGCGGTAACGATCCGCTTAACACCTGCCAGTCGGGCTACTGCGACGAGAACACTGGAGAGTGCGTAGACGGCATGGCGCCTGACGGTACGGAGTGCAGCGACCAGAACGCCTGCACTACCGGAGACGCATGCCAGCTCGGCGTCTGCATAGCGGGCGGCATCGACCTGTGTGACGATGATGACCCGTGTACCGTCGACCTGTGCTCGCCGACCACGGGATGCTCCAATGACCCGCTCCCGTGCGACAGCGATGACCCCTGTATCGCCGCGTCCTGCGAGGATGGGGGATGCGTCCTCACGCCGGTCGACTCCCCGGTTTGTAATGGGGAAGGCGTGGGATGCAACGGGAGCAACGGCTCCTCGTGCGATGACGAGAATGATGGGACGACAGCGGACGTGTGCATCGACGGGCTCTGTCGAGGCTTTGCGAAGACGAATCTGCAGGTGGCGGCGAATCAGGGGAACTTGCGCATCACCCGAGTCAACTTCGCCAGCGGAAAGTGGTTTATGGCTGCTCAGATCTATGGAGGCTCCATAGGTACGGTGAACCAGCTCCTCGCCTACGACGCGACGAAGCCACCCGAGGACATCGTGAACTACCCTGAGACGGCGTCGAGCCAGGCCTGGACTCAGATGCATGGAGGGTTCGCGGTCCATGACGGCGGCGAGCTGTGGCGTTACGACCCGGGCAGCGGAAGCTGGAGCGGTGAGAACGCCCTCGGGGACACGTTTATCGAGAACAACCTCATCCAGCCGCAGAGCCTCTGGGTGTACAAGGAGAGCGACAAGCTGCTGCGCCTGTGGGCGGTGGGTCTTCCCAACGATCAGGCGTTCCCCGTGCTGGTGTGCAGCGAGGAGACGCTACCGAATGGCACCGTGGAGGTGGACTGTGACGGGCAGCAGCTCGACACGGAATACGACGAGGAGCTGCTCAAGGCCGTCGCGGGCACCGCAAACTGCGCTGGCAGCGGTTGTACCTACCACCGACTTCTGGGCGCAGATTACCCCGGGAATCAGGGGGATTACACCGACGTCTTTGAGAACTACACGGGCTACGATGATGCTTGGGACTACACCTTCAACGACACGCAGGTGCAGGCCGGTCACACGACCTACGACGTCGCGTCGCTGGGTGATGAGAGTTATGTCATCGCTGGTGGTGGCGGATACGTTCGACATCGCGCCAACAATGGGACGCTCTCCTGGTTGCCAGAGCTCAAGAACAACCAAACACAGCGGGACTTCCGGGGAGCCTGGTCGGGTGCTGGGATGGTCGTCATGGCGGCTACCCGGAACCTGAACTCCGGGCCTGACGCCGAGATCTGGACGGCCAATGTGACCTCGAACGTGACCTCAGGTGAGTCCTGGACCGTCCTCAAGCTCGGCGACCTGGCCCAGGGGTCGATCATCCACGACGTGTGGGGCGACGACGCTGGGAACATCTGCGTGGTCGGCGAAGAGGGATCGACGGCGGTCATCTACCGACGCTGATGGGCTAAGAACGGTCGCTCCCGGGCCCACCCGGGAGCGACGCGTATCACTCGGCCAGGGCGCGGACTCGGCTCTTGAAGCGCTCGCTAATCACGTACATGGCGCTCACGGGCACGCTGCCCGCCAGGATGCCCTCGAGGTCTCGGCGCAGGTCTGACAGCCCTTCATGCTCGTCGAGCCGGTCTTGAACCTGGGCGTGGGACAGCGCGCGCGTCGTGTCCTGGGCCAGGTGCTGAACCAATCGCCGTAGGCTCGCGAAGAGGGAGCGCTGGATCGCGGTGGCGGCGACCCAGTCCCAGTGGTTTCGATACACCTGCCGGCTGATCGCCTCTACCAGTGCGATCACGCGCGAACCGTACCCAACGGCGAAGTAGGCCGTCGCGATGTCGCCTGGGAGCCCCTCTTTGGCCATGGCCGCGATGGGGACGCTCTGCACAACCGCGGGCAGGCAGGCGATCCTTCGAGCCGTCCTTGGGTTCAG
>CALCNF010000008.1 GCA_937897815.1 uncultured Pseudomonadota bacterium
AAGGACATCTACAAGTCGCCCCTGAAGCTCTTTTACAGCCGCTCGATCGCCGCGCCCGAGGGAGCCGTGAAGCTCACGAAGGCGGGAGGCGCTGTGCGCTACGGGCTTCTGTACGCCCGAGACGCGGCGCCGCCGGACAGCGTCCAGGATGATGGGTTCTCTGTCTCGGAGCGCGAGAACGCGGACGATTATTACGGAACGACGTCTGTCGCCCGCCTTCAGTGGGATCTGAGCAAGGAGACCACCCTGGGCTTCATGTTCCTCGACCGTGGCCTCCTGAGGGCGAACAAAGGGGCCTACGTGGAGGGCGCCCCACGGGAGGCGGGAAACCAGGTGATCGGCCTCGATGGCCAGTCCTTCATTACGCCGCAGTTCAAGGCGGTGTTCGGTGCGTTCCTCAGCCAGTCCTCTGACCTGGATGAGCAGGCGCTCACCGGTCACGCCCTCATGTCCAAGCTCATGTTTCGGGAGGACGCCTGGCGTCTCATGGCGGACTTCTTTCGGGTCACAGAGGGCTTCCGAAGCGAGGCCGGTTATCTGCCCCGGGACGGAGGCTACAACCAGTTCTTCATCAAGTTTGATGGCTATCACCGCAGCGAGAACCCCTGGGCCCGAGAGGTCAGCCCCGGGATCTGGGTCGGCGCGCACGTGGGCGACGATGGAGAGGTCTCTGAGCGTCGATACGGGGTGAACACCTACTGGCGATTTGGACCGAGGATCTGGCTGATCCCGGTTTACAACCGAATCGCGGAGCGGATCGACGGGGCCTGGCTGGACACGAATCGTTTCAGGTTCTTCTTCGGCGTACAGACCTTTCGAAGCTTCGACGTCAAAGTGGGCTTTCGCGCTGGTGACGAGATCATTCGCTCTGATGAGCTCCTCGAGGAAGGTCAGGCGCCATATGTGGGAGCGAGCTTTCAGCCGGAGGTGGTGCTCAACCTGCGACCGCTCCCCCAGCTGACCCTCGGCGCGAGCGCGAGGCAGCGCATCATCTGGGACGCCGTCGGTGGCGAAGAGCTGTCCAACGAGCCCATCGCGCGCGTCTCCGGACGCTGGTTCTTCTCTCGCGCCTTCGACGTCCGCGGTATCCTGGAGTGGGACGAGCTCGACGGCGTTCTCTCCGGTGATGTCCTGCTGAGCTATGAGCCCCAGCCCGGCACGGTCGCCTACGTGGGCTACAGACACGGCGGTCGCCTTGAAGGCGAGGGACCCCTGCTCGAGGAGCGCGCGTTCTTCATGAAATTGAGCCTGTTGAATCTCCTATGAAACGAACTCTCCTGATCTTCGCTGTCCTCACTCCGCTCTTCGCCGGCTGCGCTAGCGTCGGGGGCGTCCAGGACGACGTCCCTCGGTCGTCCTATGAGGACGGTACGACCTTCGTTGAGCTCGCCTCCGGGGAGGGCCTGAGCGCGCAGGTGGCCTTCGAGCGCCTCGCAGACCATCGCCATATTTACGTGGGCGAGCACCACGGAGATCCAGTGAGTCATCGAGCGCAGCTGCTGGTCCTTGAGGGCCTGCGCGTTCGGGGCGTCTCGGTTGTCGTGGGCGTCGAGTGGTTACCCGCCTCGGTTCAGCTTCGTCTCGACAGCTGGGTCCGTGGGGATGTGCCTCGAGAGGCGCTCCTGGAGACCGTGGCCTGGCGCCAGAACTGGGGGCATGATCCGACCCACTATGTTCCGATCTTCCACTGGGCTCGCGAGCATGGTGTGCCCGTGCGTGCCCTGGGCGCGCCGACAGGCCTCGCTCGTCGCGTGGGCCGCGTCGGGCTCTCTGGGCTCTCTCCAGAGGAGCGCAGCCAGCTCCCCCCCATGACCTCGGCCGATCCTGCGCACCGGAGCTTCTTTGATGCGATGATGGCGCGGGTCGCTCATGCTCATGGGGGCCATGGCCATGGCCATGGCCACGGCCACGGGCATGGAGGCGGGGAGTCCTTGATGGATCGATACTACTCGGCCCAGCTGCTGCGCGATGAGTTCATGGCGGCCAATGTCGCCAGCGCGTCTCAGGGTGTCCCGGAGGGCGTCGTCGTGATTCTGGCTGGTCGTGGTCACGTCGATTACGGGCTGGGCATTCCCCAGCGCGCCCAAGCCGCGCTCGGCGCGCCCTATGTGGTGGTGCTCTCCTCGTCCGAACGATCGGAGCTCACAGGCCTCGCAAACAGTGGAGAGTTCGGAGAGCGTCCGATGGGCGATCTGCTCCTCGTTCCGGGGAGCGGAGCCGGGGCCCTGGAGCCTTGACGCCTCCTGGCCCTTGCCAGGAGCGGTAACCCGTGAAACCGTTCCACGGTTTATCTACTCAGGGTGCCCCCATGAAGATCCTCGACTTGCCCCATCTTCTTCTACTCTCCATGTGCCTCTCCATCGGCTTGCTCGCCTGCAGCGACGACGAGCCCTCGGGAGCCGGCCAGTCCGCCGCGGACGTTGCGGCCGACGTCGTCTCGGATGTGGAGAGCGATGTCACTTCCAGTGACACACCCGAGACCGACGTCCTCGTCGACCCGTGTGAGGGTCTCGAGGAGGGTGACCCATGCGATGATGGGAACGCCTGCACGACGGAGGACGCGTGCAACTCAGGTGTCTGCGCCGGTGGCGTGAACGTCCAGTGTGACGGAGGCGGCCAGTGTCGGGAAGCCTTCTGCGATCCGTCCGTGGGATGCACCTATACGGATCTCGCCGACGGCGATGAGTGTTCGCTAGGCTGCTTTGGTGCTGCGAGCTGCGTTGCGGGCGAGTGCGAGGCGGATCCTGATACGGCGGTGGAGTGCCCCGAGGCGGATGAGCCGTGCATCGTGAAGTGGGGCTGCGACAGCGCG
>CALCNF010000009.1 GCA_937897815.1 uncultured Pseudomonadota bacterium
CACGACGGCCTCCTCGACAGGAGCAGCCTCTACGGCCTCCGCCGCCTCGGCCGCCTCAACAGCGACCTCCTCGGCAGGGGCCTCCAGAGCTGGCTCTTCCGCAGCAGGCTCAGGAGCGCCTCCAGGCGGCGGCTCATTCTGGCCAATCCAATCACGGCCGAGGGCCGCGGTGAACTCAGGGTTCGAGAACTCGTGGGGCCCATGATAGACGGTCGGGATTACCTTGAAGTTGTAAACGGGCGGCGGCGATGCGCAGGCCCAGTCCAACGTTCCGACCTTCCAGGGATTATCCCCGGCCTCCTTACCCTTCTTCATGCTCACGATGAAGTTGAAGAGGAAGATGAGCTGGACCGCGCCGAACACGAACGAGGCCATACTCGTCCAGAAGTTCAAGTCCGCGAGGTGCTCGAGGAAGGTGTACTGGAACGGATCCCAGAGGCGCCGCTGCTGGCCAGCGTAGCCCACGACCATCTGTCCACCGAACGTCAGGGTCAGGGTGACGAGGGTCGTCCAGAAGTGAAGCTTCGCGAGCCCCTCGTTCATCATCCGGCCGAACATCTTCGGGTACCAGAAGTGGATACCCGCGAACATCGCCAGGAGACTCGCGGCAGCCATCGTGAAGTGGAAGTGGCCCACCACGAACATCGTGTCGTGCAGATAGATATCCGTCGAGATGGTCCCCAGGAAGATGCCCGTCAGACCACCCAGGCCGAACACGAAGATCGCGCCGAGGCCGAAGAGCATCGGGCTCGTCTTGCGCATGGAGCCCTTCCACATGGTGTGCAGCCAGTTCAGGAAGAGCAGCTCAGCCGGAACCGAGATGATGAGCGTAAGCATCATGAAGGACTTGCCGAGGAGCGGGTTCATGCCCGTCCAGAACATGTGGTGTCCGTACACGATGGCGCTGAGCACGGTCACGGCCGACATGGCGTAGACCGAGCCCTTGTACCAGTAGGCCGGCTTACGGCTGAAGAAGGAGATCAGGTCTCCCATGATTCCCCATGCGGGGAGGATCAGGATGTAGACCTCGGGGTGCCCGAAGATCCAGAAGAGGTGCTGGAACAGAATCGGGTCACCGGCGCCGGAGGCTCCGGAGATGAAGAACGAGGTCCCGAACGCGCGGTCGAAGCAGAGCAGCAGGCCGCCGGCCGCGAGGACAGGCACGAACAGAACGTTGAGGATGGCGGTGAGCCAGAGTCCCCAGATCGTGAGCGGCATCTTCAGGTAGCCCATGCCGGGCGCACGAAGACGAATCACCGTCGTTACGTAGTTCACGCTGCCCATGATGGTCGCGGTGCCCGTCGTGAAGATCGCCAGGACGACCAACGTCTGCCCCCAACCGGGCGTACCGATGTTCGTCGACAGCGGCGGGTACGTCGTCCAACCAGCGCCCGCGGAGCCCAGGGGCACCAGGAAGCTGGCCAGCACCATCACGCCCGAGAGCGCGAACACCCAGAACGACCACATGTTCAGCTTCGGGAACGCCATGTCGCGTGCGCCGATCATCAGCGGAATGCAGAGGTTACCGAAGCAGCCGATCAGCCCAGGCGTGATCGCCCAGAAGATCATGATCAGGCCATGCATCGTGAACGTAGAGTTGTAGTTCGCCGGCCCAATGATGCCGCCCGACTCGGGCATGAACAGCTCACCGCCCGGCAGCGCCTGACCCGGGAAGGCCCACTGGAAGCGAATCGCCATGGCCAGCGCGCCGCCCATGAACAGGAAGAAGATCGCTGTCCATAGGAACTGCTTCGCGATGACCTTGTGATCCGTCGTGAAGAGATACTTCTTCACGAAGCTCGTAGGATCATGGTGAATCGGCTGAAGATTCTGGTACGCGTCTGTGTTGGTTACCAATTGACGTCCTCCCGCCATGGCCAACCCCAGTGGGCGCCTGTGTCGTTCTCGTCGTAAGCACGGAGGGCATTCACGGACGCCTGCTTGGACCAGGCGGCGTAGTCATCCCTCGAGAGCACGCGAAGCATGCCCTTCATCTTGTAGTGGTGCGTTCCGCAGTGCTGGGCACACGCCAAGTCATAATCCCCGGTCTCAGTCGCCTGGAACCAGAGCGGATTCAGGACACCCGGGACCGCGTCCATCTTCTGCCTCAGATTGGGGAGGTAGAAGGAGTGGATCACGTCCGGAGACGCGAGGTGCACCAGGATCGGCGTGTCGACCGGCACCGGAATCGTGTTGAGCGTCGTCACGTCATCCGGCGTGGCGAACTCACCGTCAGCTCCCGCGTAGCGCGCCTGCCAGGCCCACTGTCGAGCGTTGACCTCGATCCGAACGGTGTCCTCGTTCGCGGTGACCTTGCCGAAGTTCCAGATCTCCTCGTCGAGGTCGACCACGGAGTTCCACCAGAGGTTGCCGTCCACGATCAAGAAGATGACCGCCGAGAGCGTGAGCGCCACCATGATGTGGTGCTTCGAGTCTCCATGGTCGTACTCGGCCTCGTTCCGCTCGTCGTGCCAGACGTACGAGATGAACATCCAAGCGCACATGATCGCGAAGAGGATAACGGTGAAGATCATCGTAATGTCGATGAGCCAGTCGATGCGATATCCCCATGTGGAGATATCCTTCGGGTAATCGATACCGCCCGCCTCTGGCTGAACCTCGGCCAGCGCTGAGCCGCTCGCCAAAGCGAGCCCCAGCGCTACCACTGTCCAGAAGAGCTTCCGGGTGAGCCCCATCATCCGCATGTCGAATCCTCCCCTTCATCAGGGTCGATCATCTCTCGCTCCTCTTCGCGCGTGACGATGGGCCAAACGACGCCCACCACGGCAAAGGGAACAATCATCATCGCGCCCACGACGAGCGTGGCTCCCATGCCACCTTCATCGCGACCCGCGCAGTATGGGCAGGCCATGGCGTCGCCCGCGATCGCGAGCACCACTCCCACCACAAAGAATGCCAGCAGCCAGCGGCCTTTCACCGGAGATACCTCCAGGCAGCATCAGCGATCAGCACAGCAGCGTAGAACCCAGGCAACGCCATGGGGATCGCCACGGTCCACTTAAGACCGGCCGTCTCGTCATTGAGGTGCATGTACCAGAGCCCGACCATGGCCGCCTTGACGACCGCCATGCCGCACAGGATGGCGATCAAGGTGCCCTTCCCCATCGGGATGTACACCACGCCGACCTCGAGAACGGTCAGCACGAAGAGCCATACGAAGATCTTCCAGTAGGTCTTCCTATGATCCGCTTGCGAATGTCCCATTTCGAAACCCTCCGTGGCCTATACGCCGTGCTCGTTCGGCACGAGATAGATGAACGTGAAGACGAGAATCCAGATGAGGTCCACGAAGTGCCAGAAGAGACCCAGGATCTCGACCTCGCTTGTGTAGCCGTCATCGAAGCGGCCCTTGCTCGCCTGCCAGGTCGTGATCGCCAGGTAGACGACGCCGCTGAACACGTGCATGCCGTGGAAGCTCGTGATCAAGAAGAACGTCGTCGCGTAAGACGAATGGCCGAAGGCGAGGCCGCTCTCGATCAAGCCCGGGAAGCCGAACAGGCCGAAGTACTCGTACCACTGCCCGCAGAGGAAGAGGATGCCACCCGCGGTCGTGATAGCGAGGTACTTCACGGTGTTCTTGCGGTCCCCTTCCTTACAGTAGGAGAGCGCCAGCACCATGGTCACCGAGGAGCAGATCAGGAGAAAGGTCAGGCCCGCCGTGAAGTTGATGCCCAGCGCCGGCTCCTCCAGGAACCGCCCGTTCTCCTGGCACTGAGCGCCTAGGCTCATGGCGAAGTCGCTGCAGACAGGAGCGAGGCACTTGCCAGCCTCAACCAGCTCCTGCGTGCACGTCCAGATCTCACTTCCGCCGCGCAGAATGCCGTACGCGAGCAGGAAGCCCGCGAACATCAGCGCATCGGAAAGCAGAAACCACCACATGCCGACCTTGCCCGCGGAGGCGACGCCAACCATGGGCTCACTAGGCCATTCCTCCGGACGCAGCCGGTGCTCGTGATGGTGATGGTCATCGTCACCGTGGTGCTCCACGGCTTCATGCGCAGACATGACCTATTCCCTCCTCAATGATTATGGGGCCCCGGCTCAACGACCGGCTGAGAGCAAGCTAGGTTCTATTTTCTGTGGGTTCAGGCGGCCTGCTGAGAGGCCTCTCCTGCCCTGAGCTCCGGACGCCACTCGCTCGCGGTGACCAGCACGTTGATAGGCACGTGCCGAACGATCTCCTCGGTGACGGTACCGATCTCTGGAGCCGCGTTGTCCACATCGAGACCGTGCCGGCCTACGACGAGGAGCCAGGCGTTCGAGTCCTGCAGGTGAGCCGCCACAGCCTCGGCGGCGTGGCCGTCGAGCGTCGTCGCGCTGACCTTGATGCCGCGCGAACGCACGACCTGGCGAGCCAGGGAGACGTGGGCGTCGAGGAGCGACTCTGCGCCCGCCTGCGGCGTGTGCACGGCCACAATCTCGATGGATCGTCCGGTCATCTCTGCGAAGGTGCATGCGGTCTTGAGGCCGCCCCAGCTGCCGGCGGATCCGTCGAGCGCGACCACGATCGCGCCGTCGCCCTCAAGGTCTCGAGCGTTCGGGTCGCGGATCACGAGGGTGTCGACGCTGGACCGGCGGAGCACGCGCTCACACACGGAGCCGACCTTGCTCTGCTTCACAGCGCCGAGGCCGAGAGCGCCCAGGATAACGAGGTCGTAGTCCGACTCGTCGATGTCCTTGGCGATCTCCTCGAAGTTCTTGCCGTCGAAGGTCTTCCCCTCGAGCTCGATCCCGGCGTCCTCAGCCATGGCGGCCATCGGCGCCAGGTAGGAGTCGCTGATCAACTGCAGACCGCGCGTGATGAGCGCGTCGTGGATGCGACGCTGCTTCTCCAGCTCGTTCTCTTCCTTGTACTCATCAGGAAGCGTGAACTCCATCTGCTTGAAGCGCACATCGTGCAGCGCTGCGGCGTACACGTGGGAGCCCGTGACACGCGCTTCAAAGCGGCGTCCGAGTTCGACCGCATAGCGCATCGCGGTGTTGGAATGGTCCGAGTTATCGAGGGGTGCGTAGATGGAGGCGTACATCCGGGCTCCTGAAGGGCATTTGACGCCGGGACTTTATGCCCCGGTTTGGAGGCTTGTCAATCCGGTTCGGCGTCCTTCGTAGATAAGGCGGTAACGCGCGCACGCAGAGAGGCACGTACGCGCGGTTTCTTGAAAAGGGGTCCTGGTGCAGGGGTCTGTTGACAGGTAGAAACGGGCTGTGACAGGGTTTCGCGCAGCACGACTGGTGGCGTCAAAGCCCAGCCCCAAGGCACTGATGAAAGACGCGATTACAATTGCAGTGTTCACCGTGACCGTATCGCTGATCTACACGGCGATCGCGCAGGTGCTCCCCCAGCTGGAGAACCACCCCCCGGCGAACGTAGAGCTCGGCTCCAACATTGGCCCGGAGGAGCTCGCCAGCGCTGGCGCTGACTCCTACGCATCCAACTGCACCTCCTGCCACAAGGCTGGTGAGAGCGGCCGCGCACCCGATATCAGCGACATGGGCGCCCGCGCCGCTGAGCGCGCCGCTGCGCGCGCTGCTGAGACTGGAGAGCCGTATACAGACGTCGATTACCTCGTCGAGGCGCTCTGCGCTCCCGGGGACTACCTGGTCGAGGGCTACGGAAACATTATGCCTCCGCAGGGCCGAGCGCTCACGGGCGGCCAGATCCTCGCCATCGTTGCCTACCTCCAGACCCTCGGTGGAGACGCGACCGTGCGCGGTACGGCGGTGGATCCAGTGAAGCGCTTTGGCTGCATCTCTGGTGACGGCGGCGCTGGCGGCGGTGCTGCCATGGCTGAGGCGGCGGCACCGGCCTCAGTAGGCACGCCTGACAAGGCCTATGAGAAGTTCGGCTGCTCAGGCTGCCACGCCCTCGAAGACGATGAGCGTAGGATCGGTCCCAGCCTTTATGATGTAGGCAAGCGCCTCACCAAGGGCGAAATCTACGAGTCCATCCTCGCGCCCGACGTCACCCTGTCCGAGGGAGACCCTCCCTACGCTGGGGGTGTGATGAAGAGCACCCTGGATGGCAACGGCTTCTATCAATCCATGACTCCGGCCGACTACCAGGCGATGGTGGACTGGCTCGCCGCGAAGAAGGGATAAGCGATGTATACGCTCACGTCTCTCGCGATCTATGGCGTCGTCCTCGGCCTGTTGTTCCTCCTAAAGAGGTTCCTGGGGCTGTTCGCGGGCGTCACCCTGTTCTTCATCGCGACCTATGTTTGGTTGGCGATCGGCTTTGACCCTGGGGTCCCCCAGAGCGTGATCGTCCTCTACGTGGCCACGATGATTATCGCCATTGGCTTGTACGTGAGTTCGAGCGAGGAGAGCCGGATCGCGTTTACGACGCCAATCGTAAACCTGATCGTAAAGAAGCGACTGCTCGTGCCGCGTCTCTTGGTGATGCTGCTCATCCCGTCGTCCATCGCCTACGCGACCTACCTGGCCGTGCTCCCCAGCGAGACAGCGCCCCCAAAGATCCGCTCGGTGCACCCCTCGCCTCCCAACACCATCACCCTCTCGGCTCTGGAGCAGGTGGGTGA
>CALCNF010000010.1 GCA_937897815.1 uncultured Pseudomonadota bacterium
AGAATGCCCTCCGCCGCATCTCGGACGTGGAGAAACTCTCGGCTCGGGCTCCCGTCGCCCCAGACATCGAGCACGTCGACTCCTGCGTCGCGCGCCTCGAGACACTTTCGGATCAGAGCCGGGATCACGTGGGAGGTCTCTAGATCGAAGTTGTCGCGGGGCCCGTAGAGGTTCACTGGGAGCAGATAGACGACGTTCATGCCGTACTGCTCGCGGTAGGCCTGACCCTGAACCAGGAGCGCCTTCTTCGCCACGCCGTAAGGGGCGTTGGTCTCCTCGGGATACCCGTCCCAGAGATCCTCCTCCCGAAAAGGCACGGGCGTGTGCTTCGGATAGGCGCAGATCGTCCCAACGGTGACGAACTTCTCGATGCCGCGAATTCGCGAGACCTCCAGGAGCTCGGCGCCCATGATCAGGTTCTCATAGAAGAAGCGGCCCGGGTTCTCGCGGTTGGCTCCGATCCCGCCGACGACCGCAGCGAGGTGCAAGATCACGTCAGGACGCGCGTCATCGAAGAGACGCTCGATGGCCCGGCGATCACGCAGGTCGTAGGTGGCGCTCCTCGGCACGATGATGTCGGAGGCGCCGCGGGCCTCGAGGGCCTCCACGACCGCCTGGCCCAGAAACCCTGCGCCGCCGGTGACCACGACGCGCTTGTCGGCCAGGTTCAGCTTAGTCATCGTCTCGGGCTCCTACGGTGAAGCCCGCGTCTCGCAGGGTCACCTCACGTCGCACGAGCTCTTCATCCGCGTCGACCATGATGTCCACGAGCTCTTCGAAGACCACCTTCGGCGCCCAGCCAAGCTCCTCGCGGGCGCGGGTCGGATCGCCGAGGAGCAGCTCCACCTCGGTCGGTCGGAAGTAGCGGGGATCCACCCTCACGACGACCTTGCCGTCGGACTCTCGTATCCCCACCTCTTCGATGCCCTCGCCCTCAAAACGAAGGGGGGTACCCAGACGGTGAAAGGCGCGCGCCACGAACTCACGAACGGAGTGCGTCTCGCCCGTGGCGATCACGAAGTCCTCAGGGGTGTCACGCTGAAGCATCAGCCACATGGCCTCGACGTACTCTGGCGCGTAACCCCAGTCGCGCTTGGCGTCGAGGTTACCGAGCCACAGGATCTCTTGCAGGCCGTGGAAGATTCGCGACGCAGCGCGGGTGATCTTCCGGGTCACGAAGGTCTCACCGCGTCGGGGACTCTCGTGGTTGAAGAGGATCCCGTTGGAGGCGTGAAGACCGTAGGCCTCACGGTAGTTCACCACGAGCCAATAGGCGTACAGCTTCGCGGCCGCGTACGGGCTCCTGGGATAAAAGGGGGTCGTCTCCCGCTGGGGGGTCTCCTGGACCTTCCCGTAGAGCTCGCTGGTCGAGGCCTGATAGAACCGGGTCTCGATCCCGGTCTCCTTGATGGCGTCGAGGAGACGAAGGGGTCCGAGCGCGTCCACGTCCGCCGTATACTCCGGCATGTCGAAGGACACCTTCACGTGGCTCTGGGCGCCCAGGTTGTAGATCTCGTGAGGCGCGGTGGTCTCGAGGAGCCGGCTCAGGTTCGAGGAGTCGGTCAGGTCTCCGTAATGGAGGACCATTCGCTGATCCTCGACGTGGGGATCCTGGTAGATGTGGTCGAGACGCTCCGTAGAGAACGTCGACGAGCGACGCATCACTCCATGAACCTCGTAGCCCTTCTCCAGAAGCAGCTCCGCAAGATAGGAGCCGTCCTGACCCGTGACCCCCGTGATCAACGCGCGCTTTCGTTCCGCCATATGAGTCCACTCCATGAGGCGCTTGCGCCACCCTGAGCCGTGGCGTATCAACCTGTGTCCTGCCCCACAACGTGGGGGCTTTGCCGCTCTTAGCAGACGGTTCATTGTGCGCGCAACCAACCCCGACATACGACGGTCGTTCTCCAGACTCGTGCATCGCCGCTCCATGGCGGGCGTGGCGCTCGTGCTGGCGACGCTCTTGGCGACGACCCTGGGATGCTCCCGACCACCTGAAAGTCCTCAGGGTCTGTCCGAGGGCGAGGAGCCCCTCGTCTTGAGACGTCAGCGTGTCGTCTCCTTGACGCCCTCGATCACCCACCTCGTGCAGGGCCTCGGTCGAGGCGACCGTCTCGTCGGCACGAGCCGACACGGGAGCGTAGAGGGGGTTCCTATCGTCGCCGATCTGGAGCCCCGGATCGAGGCGATCCTCAAGGTGGATCCCGATCTCGTGCTCATCGGTCGCTACCCCTCTCTGAAGGAGGACATCGAGGGCTTGCGCGCCCACGGTCTTCAGGTCCTCGATCTCCCTCTCGACAGCCTGGGGGACATGCGGGCGGCCATCGATCTACTGGGCGACCGACTCCAGGCCAAGGCCCGGGCGAGCACGCTGGCTCGACAGCTCGATCAGGCGATCAAGGAGACCCGGCGGATGGCGACCCGCTGGTCGGACGCCCCGCCTCGCGCGCTCCTCGTCTTCGACATCATGGACGGCACGGTGTTTACGACGGGCGGCGGCGATCACCTCGCCGAGATCCTCGACATCGTCGGCGCCGTCAACGTCTCGGAGGGCGGTCCGCTCACGAGCCGAATCTCCCTGGAGAAGGTGACCGCCCTCGAGCCGGACATCATCGTGCACGTGGCTCCAAGCGACCGCTTCAAGTCCGGCGCGGAGGCCCTGGCGTTCTGGAAGAGAGCCGCCCCGGTGCCCGCCGTGACGCGAGCGCAGGTGCACGTCTGGCCAGACGACAGCCTGGCGACCCACGGCCCCAATCTCCCGAGCGCCATCCGACGCTTCGGCGGTCTGATCCAGGGAGCGGCTGAGCGATGAGCGCCCCCCTCACGGCGCGCCGCCTCGTCGTCGTGCTCTGCGCTATGACGGCGCTGGTTTGCATCGCCACGATCCTGAGCCTCCTGGTCGGTGATCTGGAGCTCTCCCTGGAGCGCGCCTGGCTCGACCCCACGAGCGTCGACGGGCGCGTCCTGTTCGATCATCGACTCCCTAGGACCCTCCTCGGGCTCCTCACCGGCGCCGTACTCGGGGCCGCCGGGGCGATCCTGCAGGGACTCCTGAGAAACGCTCTGGCGGACCCCTTCGTGCTGGGCGTCTCGGGCGGGGCCGCTTTGGGCTCCGCCGTCGTAGGCCTCACGGGCCTGGTCGCCTTCGTCGCAGAGCCTGTAGGCGGGTTTATCGGCGCGCTCCTGGCGCTCGCCCTGGTCACGCGCGTGGCCTCGCACGAGGGAAGAATCTCTCCTCTTCGCATGCTCCTGGTCGGGATCGTCTTCAACAGCTTCGCGGGCGCCCTGATGATGGTGCTCCAGGCGATCGGCGACGCCGACGCGGTCCAGCGGGTCCTCTTGCGGCTTATGGGAAGCCTCTCGGTGAACCCGTCGCGGCCCCTGCTCGTGCCCACGGTCGCCCTGGGCTCCATCCTGGGTCTCGTCATCGCCATGTCGAGACCTCGAGCCCTCGATCTGCTCGCCTTCGGAGATCGCACGGCCCGCTCCCTGGGCGTGAACCCAGAGGCGGTCCGCAAACGTGTCTTTCTCGCCCTCTCTTTGGCCCTCGGAGTCGTCGTCGCGGCCACGGGGCTCATCGGCTTCGTCGGGCTGATCGTCCCCCATGGAGTTCGGACCCTCACGGGACCCGATCATCGGCTGATGGTGCCGGCGTGCGCCCTCGCTGGCGCCGCCCTGGTCGTCACCGCCGACGCGACCGTCCGAGCGCTGGCTGGACCCCTGGGCACCGAGCTGCCCGTCGGCGTTCTCACCACGGGACTCGGCGGCCCCCTGTTCCTGATCTTGATGGCGCGGGCGGCCAGAGGAGCCCGCTCATGAACCGAGTCGGCGAGACCATCCGAGCCGAGGGGCTCCGTGTCGAGGTGGGAAACGTGACCCTGCTAGAGGACGTCTCTCTGGAGCTCCCGGCTGGCGCGCTGACCGTCATTATGGGCCCCAACGGCGCCGGGAAGACCACGCTGATCCGCGCGATCGGCGGCCTGGATCAGCCGACGACCGGCCAGATCCGATGGGGAGGGAGCGCGCTCGACGAGCTGGAGCCCCTGGAGCGAGCGCGACGCGTCGCTCACGTCGGACATGAGGCGAGCCCCCCGTTCCCCTGGACGGTCCTCGAGTTGGTCCTGATGGGGCGAGCACCCCACCTGGGTCTCCGCGGTCTAGAACGAGAGGAGGACCGACGCCTGGCCCTCTCAGCGCTGGAAGCGGTGGAGCTCCAAGCGCTCGCTGAGCGCCGCGTCGACAGCTTGAGCGCCGGCGAGACCCAGCGGCTGATGTGGGCGCGCGCCTTGTGCCAACAGACGCCTATCCTGATGCTCGACGAGCCGATCAGCCACCAGGATCCCCGCCACGCCCTGAGGCTCATGGAGCGGCTGCGGGCGCACACGTCCAGCGGCCACACGGTGGTCACGGTCCTTCACGACGTATCCCTGGCGCTCCGTTACGCCGACCACGTGGTCCTCTTGTGCGACGGTCGGGTGCGCTCAAGCGGGCCATCTTCAGAGGTGACCCTCGAGCTCCTGACCGAGATCTACGGAGCGCCCTGTCGAAGAGAGGGCGACCACCTGGTGTTCGATCCACCGCCAGACGCTGAGACGACTCTCTAAGGGCGCTCGTCTCTGACGCCAGTTCTTCGACGGGGAGGCGCCCCATCGATATGCTCGTCCAATGCGCTCCCTGATGCCCATGTCTGCCCTCGCCCTCGCGTCCAGCCTCCTCGTGAGCTGCACGACGCGACCCGCGGTCTCCCCGGTGAGCCCCCAGGAGCCGCCAGAGACGGTCATCGCTCCGATACAGGCGCCCGAAGAGGCCCCCGCAGAGAGGCCCCTGAAGGTCGCCGAGCTCACCCCCTACTTCAGCTCAGGTCCCCTGGCGCGAGCGCTGAAGGCCTACCACGAGGGGGAGAACGATCTGGCCGCCACGATCTTCGACGCCTACACCCTGCAGCGCGCCTCCAATGAGGCGCCCGTCCTGAGCGCCCGCTTCTTGGCGCTCCTCGCCCACAGCGACGCCGGCCGAACCGCTGAGGCCGCTGAGGGCCTAGACGCTCTCGCCTCCCAGTGGCCCCTGCTCGCGGACTACGCCTCCCTGTTCGCCGGCGCGGCGCACCTCAAAACGGAGGGCTACGAGGAGGCCGTGCAGTCCCTGGAGCGCGTCCCGGAGGACTCGACCATCCGAGGCCGCGCGATCGCGACGCACGCCCGCGCGCTCGTGAAGCTCAAGCGCTTCGAGGCGGCGCGTGACCTCCTCGAGACCGATCTCCGGCGCGACGACGGCCAGCTGAGTCACTGGAATCTCCTCGCCGAGGTGCACGACGGGCTGGACTCCGCGGGCGCCCGGCACGCGGCGCTGCGCGAGGTCGCCTCTCGCTACCCCCATCGCTCCGAGGGGCGCGCGGCGCGGGCCGCCCTGGGCTCTAAGCCTGGCTTCTCACGAGAGCAGCGGCTGCGCATCGCCCGGGTCTACCACGACCGCCACGAGCACAAGCAGGCGGTGAAGGCGCTCAAGGCCACCCTGGAGCTCACGACCGAGGGCGATGACCTCTGGTGTCAGGGCAAGATCATGCTCGGTCGCACCCTGGAGAAGATGAAGAAGCGCGCCGAGGCCTGGCCCCACTTCGAGGACGCTCTGCGATGCGAAGGTGACGCCCTCGCGTCGGCGACATTTCTCGGTGGACGCAACCGCCTGCGCGCGGAGAAGTTTCAGGCGGCGGAGAGCCTCCTGGCGCATCACCTTGAGGCCTTCAGCGACCGCACGACGGCGGACGACGCTGCTCTGATGCGCGCGTCAGCCGCGCGACGATCCGGACACGAGAAGCTGGCCGACGAGCGGCTGCTCGAGCAGCTCGAGCGTTGGCCTCGCGGGGATATGGCGGACGCGGCCACCTGGGCCCTGCTCTGGCCGCGGATCTCCGCGGAGTCCTGGAAGGAGGCCATTGAGGTCGCTGATACCGCCCTCCGGCTCGTGCCTCGTGAGCGCTCCTATCGCGCCGAAGGACGGACCAGCTACTGGCGCGCGGTCGCCCTTCACGAGACGGGCGATCAGGAGGCCGCGGTCGCGGGCTGGCGATCGGTGATGAAGGCCTACCCCCTGTCCTGGTACGCGCTCATGGCGTACCAGCGCCTCGACCGACTCGGCCTCGCGAGCGACGCGCTCAAGACCATCATGACCGAGACCCAGACGCCACCCGATCCCCTCGAGCGTGTCCCCGAGTCCATGGCCGCCTCCGTGAGATTTCAAAAGGGCGTCGCCCTGGCCAGGATGGGCCTCATGAAGAACGCGCGCCGAGAGTTCGCGCGACTCAAGGTCAGCGACGAACCCGAGGAGCGACGAGCCTCGACCTGGACGCTCATCGCTCTCTACGACCAGGTGGGCGCCCACGACTCGGCGACGGGTCTGGCCCGAGCGGAGGAGCCCTGGTTCGGTCAGAGCTGGCCTGTGGGTCACATGAAGCGCCTGTGGGAGCTCGCTCACCCGAGGGCCTACGCGGAGCATGTAGAGCCGTGGGCCAAGACCCGCGAGATCAACCCGTACTGGATCTGGGCCATCATGCGCGAGGAGTCGAGCTTCAACCCGACGATCGAGAGCTGGGCCAACGCGACGGGCCTCATGCAGATCATCTTGCCGACCGCCAAGGGCCTGGTCCGCGGGACCAAGATCCCTCCGACCAAGGCCTCGCTCCGCAAGCCCGCCATCGCGGTCGAGCTGGGCTCCAAGCTCCTCGCTCAGCTGATCAAAGAGCATCCCAGCCTCCCCCTGGCCTCCACGGGCTACAACGCGGGAAGCGGCGCCACGAGGAGCTGGCGGCGACGCTTCGGGCACCTGGAGCTCGATCGACTCGTTGAGCACATCACCTACAAGGAGGCCCGGGGATACGCCAAGCGCGTGAGCCGGTCGGTCGCCCGGTATAGCTGGCTCTACGGTCGAGGAGAGGGGGCCGCGGAGGACGGAGCGCAGGGACCGTTCGTGGTCTGGGCACCCAGCCTCGATCCTCCCGATCCTCGCTAGGTTTCGACCTGGGGAAGATCCCGAGGGGAATCTCGCGCTATGCTGCGTGTGTTCTTCTTCAGGGATGGCCCTCCGAACACCATGAACCGACTCCTCTCCACCGACCTCCAGGTCGCCGTCGCGCGGGTGCGCCGACGGTTGCGCGCCCAACGCGTCCTGGAGCGCGCGGTCACGGCGCTCGCGGGCGCGGGGATTCTCATCGCCCTGGCCACGCTGCTCGACCGCCTCTATTGGGTCGCTCCCTCCATCCTCGACGGTGCGGTGGGACTCGGAGTTGTGATCGTCATCGGGGCGACGCTGGAGGCCGCCCGCCGCGCGCCCAGTGACCTCGAAGCCGCCCGACGGCTCGATCGCCATCTGGGGACGGGCGACCGCTTCGCCGCGGCCGTCGACTTCGCCAATCGGGCCGAGCCGACGGCGTGGATGCTCGCGGCCATCGCGGACGCCCGCCGACACCTCGACCCTGAGCGGTCTGAGACCGCGGCCCCGCTCCGGATGCCCCGTCACGGACGTCTGGCCGTGATCGCCCTGGTCACCTGGTTCGGCGCGGCCGCTCTCCTGATTCCCATGGACGAGGTGGAGGCCCAAGGCCTGGCTCGGTCGGCGACCCCCGGGCCCTTCGCCCTGGGGGCCGTCGCCCTCGACGCCGTCGCCCAGGAGGAGCTGTTGGCTCAGGAGGTCCAGGAGACGGCTGAGATAGACGAGAGCCTGGACCCCCAGATCCAGGAGGCCACCGAGGACCTCAACCAGCTGATCCGAGGCCTCCGCACCCAGAACCTGAGGCTGGAGACGGCCCACCAACGCCTCGCCAGCCTGGAGGCGCG
Organism: uncultured Pseudomonadota bacterium; assembly: GCA_937897815.1. Classification (GTDB taxonomy): domain Bacteria; phylum Myxococcota_A; class UBA9042; order PHBI01; family CALCNF01; genus CALCNF01. The sequence goes on from CALCNF010000010.1 coordinate 7,830, forward strand.
TCTGGAGAGCTTCGCCCGGGAGACCGGCGAAGACGCCCTCAAAGAGCTGGAGCGAGCCAAGCGAGCGGCCGCCCGACGAAAGAAGACAGGGCGCGATATCAGCCCCCTCCTTGAGGCCATTCGTGAGGCCCGCTGGAGAGAGGCCGCCGAGGCCCTCGAGGCCATCGCCAAGAAGGGCCCGAAGAGCCGCCGGCGGCTGGGCCGAGACCTGGAGCGGCTCGCCAAGCGCCTGGAGAGCGAGCGCTCCAAGCGTGAACAGAAGCTTCGCCAGGAGCGGAGACGGCTCAAGAAGAAGAGAGCGGACTCGGGCTCCCTGAGCCGCCGAGACCGGCGACGCCTGCGCAAGAACCAGCGCGCGCTGGAGCGACTGGAGCGCGAGGCCGCGCGGGCCGGTGAGACCGGAAGGCAGCTGGAACGCCTGGAGCGCGAGCTCCAGAGCGCCGCCCAGGACCTGCTCCGACGCTCGGGCGCTTCCGACCTCTCGCCCGAGGCCCTCAAGCGAGCCGCTGACCTCCTGAGACGGCTTCAGAAGAGCGAGCGCAGTCGCGCCCAGATGCGTCGGCTGGCCGCCCGATCGGAGGCGATCCGCGAGCTGCTCCGTCGCGCCGCTGAGCGGGGCAAGAAGGGCCAGGACGGCCAGAAGAAGAACGGGAGGACCCGCTTCATGCGGCTGGCGCGTGGCGACGGCGAGCCCAAGGGAGGCGGAGCCGGCAAGCGGGGAGGGAAGAAGGGAAAGAGCGTGGGCATGCTCACGCGCTCCGGGGTCGCCCGCGTTCAGGTCATGAGCCAGGGGGCCGGTGGCGCCACGAGCGGCCGCGACCCATCCCGCTCTGGAGACAGCTCGGTCGGACACGGGCACGACCCCGACATGCTCGGGGAGCGCGAGCGAACCCCTGTGCGCGCCACGGACGTGAACGTCGCTGGTGAAGAGGGCGAGGGGCCATCGAGCACCCAGGTCGTCTCCGCCGCCGCCCAGCGCGGCTTCGCGACCCGAGGATGGAAGCGGGTCCATCAAGACTATCGGACCGTGGTCGAGGAGCGCATGGAGCGCCAGGCCATCCCCGCGGGACACCGGCGCTACGTGCGTCGTTACTTCAACCTCATCCGCCCCCGTTGAGGGCAAAGAGGGAACGCTATGACAGCAGAGACAAGACCAGAGGCGACCCTGTCTCCCGAGGAGATCGAGGAGAAGGTGCGAGCGTTCCAGCGCTCCATCGGGACGCTCAAGGAGGAGATCGGCCGCGTCATCGTCGGCCAATCGGAGGTCGTGGAGGGGGTGATCCTCGCGCTCCTGGCGAAAGGGCATGTGCTCCTGGAGGGCGTACCAGGGCTCGGCAAGACGCGCCTGGTCAGGACGCTCGCTGAGGCCCTGGAGTTGGACTTCGCTCGGGTCCAGTTCACCCCGGATCTCATGCCCAGCGACATCACGGGAACCCGAACGGCGGTGCAGGACGCCCGAGGGCAGACCGTGCTCGACTTCCAGCGTGGCCCCCTGTTCACGAACGTGGTCCTGGCCGACGAGGTGAACCGCGCGACTCCGCGAACCCAATCGGCCATGCTGGAGGCCATGGCAGAGCGATCGGTGACGATCTCGGGCACGACCCACGAGCTCCCCGATCCCTTCTTCGTCCTCGCGACCCAGAACCCCTTGGAGATGGACGGGACCTACCCGCTCCCTGAGGCCCAGCTCGACCGCTTTCTGTTCAAGCTGCACGTGGAGAGCCCGACCCCTGAGGAGCTGCACACGATCCTCGACCGCACCACAGGGCGAGAGGAGCCTCGCGTGCAGAGCGCCCTGTCCCGAGACGAGCTCCTGTCGCTCCGAGCGCTGGTGCGTGACGTCCCGACGCCGCGGCACGTCCAGGAGGTGGTCGTCCAGCTCATCGAGGCCACTCATCCCGATCGAGAGGCGGCCCCCGAGGCGACCCGTCGCTACGTGCGGTTCGGCGCCTCGCCGCGCGGCGCCCAGGCGATCCTCGGCGCCGCCAAGGTGCGAGCCATCACCCGCGGGCGATTCTCCGTCGCCACCGAGGACGTTCGCGCGGTGCTCAAGCCTGCCCTTCGACACCGGCTGATCCGGGGGTTTGAGGGCGAGGCTGAGGGCGTGACCACGGATGTGATCCTCGACGCCATCCTCGATCACGTCGGAGAGGGCGCTCGGTGAGCGCGCTCAAGGAGGCAAGTCGGAGCCTGGCCGACCCGGAGGACGCGCTCTTTGACGGCGACTTCATGGAGCGTCTGGCCCGCCTGGAGATCGTCGCCAAGCGCGTCTTCGGAGGGGACAGACGAGGGGAGCGGCGCTCGAAGCGCCTGGGCGCGGGCATCGAGTTCGCTGACCACCGCTCCTACGTTCCGGGAGATGACTTCCGGCACATCGATTGGAATATCTACGGTCGCCTGGGCAAGCTGCTGCTCCGGCTCTTTGAAGAGGAGGAGGACGTCACGGTCACCGTGCTCGTCGACACCTCTCGATCCATGGCCCTCGGAGAGCCCCCTCGACTGCGAACGGGGCTTCGACTGGCCGCGGCCATGTCCTACATCGCCCTGGCCCACCTCGATCGGGCCCAGGTCGCCACCTTCGGCGAGGGCATCGGACCGCGCCTTCGGCCCGCCAGGGGCAAGTCCCAGATCTTTCGGATTCTCTCGTTTCTACGAACGGTCGAGGCCACAGGTGAGACCCGCTTCTCCGACGCGGTCCGCGCCTTCGTCCACCAGGCGCCGAGGGCTGGACCGGTGATCCTCCTGAGCGACCTCTACGCCCAGGATGGTTATGAAGAGGGCCTCGAGCGGCTGCTCCATCACGGCTTCGAGCCCCTCGTGGTTCACCTCATGGACCCTCGAGACGCCACACCTGAGCTCCTGGGAGACGTCGAGCTCATCGACTGTGAGACGGGAGAGCGGCGCGAGTTGACGATCTCTCCGGCGACGCTGCAGCGCTTCGAGCGAGCTTACGGGAGCTGGATCGAGGGGGTTCGGAGCTTCTGCAAGAATCGACGCGTCGCCCACTTTGAGGCGGACTGCCGTCAGCCGTTCGATCAGATCATGATGGAGCTCCTGCGCACCGGAGAGTTCACGCGATGAGCTGGATGGGCATCGACCCCTCAACCCTGGCCTGGGCCGGGGGCGCCCTCGCCCTGGCGCTCGTCTTGCTTCACGTCCTGCGCGTGCGTCGACGGACGGTCTGGGTCGCCCACGCTCCCCTGTGGTTCGCCCTGGAACGTGAGGGTCGCGCAAGCGCGCTGATGAGACGCCTGCGGCGCCTGTGGAGCCTGCTGCTGCTCCTGGCCATTGGTGCGGCGATCCTGGCCGCGCTTGGCGATCCGCGACCCGTCGACCAGAGCCTCCTCGGGTTCTCACCCGAGCAGCGTCCTCCGGTCCGGCACACCTTACTCCTCGTAGACACCTCCGCCTCCATGGACGCCGAGGAGGCGGGCGTGACGCGCTTTGAGCGCAGCGTGGCGAGCGCCCGAGAGCTCATCGCGGCCCACGCCAACAACCCCGAGCAGCGCTGGATGATCGCCTCCATGGGACGACGAATCACCCCGCGAACCCTCTGGACCCGAGACCACGAGGTAGCCGAGGAGGCACTCGCAGCGCTCCTCGCCGAGGGTCCAGGTGACCACGCCCTCGATCCAGCCCACGCGCAGCGCACGGTCTCGAGCGTCCTGGCCGGTCGAGAGGGCGCCGAGGCGGTCCTGTTCACGGACGGAGCCTTCGAGCCCAGCGCGACCCCTTACGCCTTCTCCGGGAGGGTCGTCACGTCTCGAACGGGCAACCTGTCCATGGAGGCCTTCAACGTGCGACCCGCCCTGGATGGCTCGTCCTCCTACAGCATCCTGGCCGCGGTTCGAAATCATCTCGACCGGCCCGTGAAGGCGACCCTGATGCTCTACGCCAAGGACGACGCTCGGAGCGCCAAGGACTTCGTATCACCCGAACAGATCGTGACCTCACGAGAGATCGAGGTTCCCGCCAAAGGCGTGAAGCGAACCGTGATGAGCGACGTCCTCTTTACGGGTGATCGACTCGCGGCTCGGGTCGTGATGGATCCGTCCATCGACGCCATGGACGGGCTTCCTCGAGACGACGTGGCCGTCGCCGTTGTGCCGCCCAGACGCCCCCTGCGCGTCCAGCTGGTCGGACCCGATGACCTCTTTGTGAGCGCCAGCTTGCTCACGCTGGAGGGGATCGACCTGGAGACGCGCTCGGCCGAGGAGTACGCAGGGCCGGAGGGGTTCGATGTCACGGTGATTCATCGATCCGCCGTCGATCTCAGCGCGCCGGGCAACTACCTGCTCATCGATCCTCCTCCGAGCGAGGAGCTTCGACACAAGCGCATCCACAAGCGCCCCCGTATCACTCGGGTCAATCGCGACCATCCCGTGACCCGAGGGCTGGAGTTCGTGGACGCGTCGATCGAGCGCGCCACCGTCATCGCTCCGCGCTCCGGAGACCAGGTCCTGATCCGAGCGGAAGGAGGCACACCGCTGGTCTTCACCAGGACTCTTGAGCAGGGCGCTCGACGTCTCCTTGTCCTCGCCTTCTCCCCGCGGGACAGCCTCGTGCCGCTGCGGTACGCGTTCCCGTTGATGATGGTCCAGAGCCTCGCTTGGTTTTCGCCCCAGGCCGAGGGCCTGGTGCCCACGAGGCGCACAGGCGCCGTTTTGTCCGTCGCGACCACGTTACCTCCAGGACCGGTCCTCATGCGCGCCCCCGGCGAGGTGGAGACGACGGCGGTGCGTCGCATCGGTGATCGCGTCCACTTCACCGGCTCGCAGGTGGGGATCTATGAGCTTTGGTCAGAGGGCTCGGAGCCGACCGAGCGTGAGCTCATCGCCCTGAACCTCATGGACGGCGCGGAGAGCCGCCTCGACGACCGAGCCGCGCTCAAGCCCCACGAGACGCCTGAACCCTGGCGCGCCCCGGAGCGGCCCTGGCCAGGCTCTCCCTGGCGGCTGCTCCTGATCATCGCCTGCGGGCTCCTCGCCTTGGAGTGGTGGACCTGGCATCGGAGGATCACCGCGTGAGGTGGCCCTCTGCCAAGACCCGCCGAGCCCTGGCGATAGCCGCGGGGATGACGCTCCTCAGCGCGCTGGCCTGGTCGACCTGGGGCGCCGCGGCGATCGCGGCGCTGGCGGAGCGAGGGGTCGAGCTCGACTCTCCTGGCTTCCTGGCGCTCCTGGGGCTGCTCCCGGTCCTGCTGGTCCTGGCGAGCTTCTCCCTGACCGAGCACGGGCCGATCCAGCGCGCGCTGTCGGGGCTCCTGCGTGGGGCGCTCATCGTGAGCATCATCGCCGCGCTCCTCGGACCGAGCGAGCTCAGCGAGGAGCCGAGCATGACGTCCACCGTCTTCGTGGTCGACGTCAGCGACTCCATCTCGGACGGCGCGCTGGAGCGCGCGCGTTCGACCATCGAGGAGACCTGGCGAAGGCGGGGGCGCCACGAGGTCCGCGTCGTGACCTATGGCGCTCACGCAGCCGAGGTGAGCCCGCCGAAGGGCCTTGACGAACCCTGGCCTGCCCTGGCCCGTCTCGACGAAGACGGCGGCCAGGCGAGCGACACCGAGGGCGCGCTCGCCCTGGCCCTCTCGCTCCTGCCTGCCGACCGCCTGGGCCGGGTGGTCCTCGCGACCGATGGGCGCGACACCCGAGGTGACGTCCTCTCCATGGCCCACAACGCCGCTCGGTTCGGAATCCGAGTCCACCACCTGAGCCTCGAGCCTGGGCGCGAGGCCTCGGAGCTGGTGGTCGTAGATCTGGTGGTCCCTGAGAACCCGACCATGCGGGTGCCCTTCTCGGTCGAGGCCAAGATCCACGCGACCCGGGCCATGACCGCGCGCTGCGAGGTCCTGATCGACGCCATCGTCGATCAGGAGAGGACCCTTGAGCTCGACGCAGAGACCCAGTCGGTCGCCTTTGAGATGACGATCAAGGAGGGCGGTGACCACGACGTCGCCGTGAGCTGCGAGGCCATGAAAGACGGCTCAGATCGCTTCGGGTCGAACAACCGAGTGAGCCGGGCGATCCACCTGCCTGAGCGACCCAGGATCCTGTACGTGGAGGGAGAGTCTCGCTACACGCGAAACCTGATCCGCGCCCTGGAAGCGGACTTCGACGTGGAGCTTCGTTCAGGGCGCGGGCTGCCTCGAACCGATCGGGACGCGCGGACGTTTGACGCCATCCTGATCAGCGACGTGGCCCGCCTGGGCTCCATGGGCGTGGAGCAGATGACCCCCTCTCAGATGCGGGTCCTTGAGCGGTACGCGCGCGCCGGAGGCGGCCTGATCTTCACCGGAGGAGAGAACTCTCTGGGCCCAGGAGGATACGGCGGCACCCACCTTGAGCGCGCGGTCTTGCCCGTGACCCTGGACGTCGACAAGGAGGACGAGATCCCGTCCCTGGCGATGGTCCTCGTCCTCGATCGCTCGGGCTCCATGAACGGGGAGAAGCTCAGCCTGGCCAAAGAGGCCGCTCGGGTGACCCTCGATGTGCTCCAGCCGAGCGACAAGCTGGGGATCGTCGCCTTCGACTCCGCGCCCCGGGTGCTCGCCCCGCTGCAGCGCGCTTCGAACCGCATGCGGATCAGCGACGCCTTGAGCCGACTTTCGCCTGGTGGAGGTACGGCGATCTTCCCGGCGCTCGATCAGGCCGTCGGCCTGCTCACGGAGACCGAAGCGAAGATCAAGCACATCATCCTGCTCACCGACGGTCAGTCGAACCGCTCCGGCATCCTCGATCTGGTGGCCCTGGCGAGCTCGGAGCGGATCACCATCTCGACCGTGGGCGTCGGCAGCGGGAGCGACCAGAAGCTCCTCATGGAGATCGCCGAAGAGGGCGCGGGGCGCTACTACTTCACGGACCGGGCGGACAACATCCCACGGCTCTTCCTCAAGGAGGCGAGCGAGGTGAGCCGACGGTCCCTGGTGGAGGAGCGGTTCCGCGCTGGAATCTCGAAGCGTCATCGTGACGCGCAGGTCTTCCGAGGCCTGAACTGGCAGAGGGCGCCGGCGCTCCTGGGCTACGTCTCCACCCGGGCCAAGTCTCGCGCAGAGGTGCTGATGCGGACCCCGCGCGGTGAGCCCCTGCTGGCCAGGTGGCGGCTCGGGTTGGGTCAGGTCTGGGTCTGGACGAGCGACGTGAAGAACAAGTGGGCGCACTACTGGCTGCGGTGGCCCGGCTACGCTCAGTTCTGGCGGCAGCTCCTCAGAGACGCTCTGCGGGTGGAGCGCACCGATCCGACCCTGGCGATGAAGACCGAGATCGATCAAGGCGTGCTGGAGGTCGCCGTGGACGCCATCGACGCCGACGACCGCTTCATCGACGATCTCCGGAGCACGGTCCGCGTCGAGGGGCCAGAGGGGAAGGTGGAGGAGCTGCGGCTCGACCAGGTCGCTCCTGGACACTACCTCGGACGCGCCACGCTGACGACGCTCGGGGCCTATCGTATCCGGGGTGAACATCACGCCCATGAGGCGCCGGACCAATCCATGACCTCGAGCGCAAACGTCACCTGGCCCTACCCCGATGAGCACGCGGTCGGGACCTCAGATCTGCGCAAGCTTGAGGCCCTCGCCGCGATCACCGGGGGACGCATCGACCCCAGCCCCTCGCAGCTCTTTGACACGGAGGGACGCACCCATCCCGTGCGTCTCGACCGGCGCGCTCGTTGGCTCTGGGTGGCCCTGGTGTTGCTGATCCTCGATGTCCTGGCTCGCCGGCTCAACGTCGGCGCACAGCGACCACCTCGGGGCCCCACAGGAGCGCGAGCCTAGCGGGTCACCTTACGCGGACCCGTGTTCGTCGGGTCCAGGTGGACGATCCGGTAGAGCCCGTAGCGCAGGGTCTCCGAGCCACCGTAGAAGGGGAAGTCCGGGTTTCCCTTGTTGGTGATGTCCTCCACCTGGAGCGGCGAGAGCGCCCACTCCCGATGCATCCGCTGGCAGATCGGAAGTCGGTCCGCCCGCTCGGGACGAGGGCCGTCGGGGTCGAAGGACCGCGCGTAGCACTGCGGACCCTCGATGTAGATCGGATCGCAGTCGCTGGCCAAGACGCTCGCTGGCGTCTCGAGGAAGGTAGATATGGAGAGGCTTGAGCGCCCCGGATCCATCCCGGGCAGCTCATAGAGCGGGAGGTGCCGCAGGACCACGTCCGAGGGCGGATCGCTCATGGAGAGGGCGACCACGCACAGCTCGCGCTCAGGCTCGGGGAGCGCCGCCTTGGCCCGATCCCACCACTGATCAAACGACTGAGCGTTGGTCTCTACCCACAGGGTGTCGATCACCGCGGGCCTCGGGATCAAGACCAGCGCCAGGCCGACGAGCGCCAGGCCCCGCCTCCATCGCTCGGGCCCCTGCGCCAGACAGCCCAGGGCGATGGCCACGAGGATCATCAGCCAAACCAGGGCCGGAGCCTGAACCCGAGGGACGCTCACGGCGGGCAGGTCGAGGGTCGAGAGCCCGACCCAGAGCGCGACGGCCAGGCCCAGGGAGAGAGCTGAGAGGAGCCGCGCGCGGCGGACGACAAACCAGGCGACGATCGCGAGAACCGTCCCGCTCACGGCGTGGAGCTCCGTGGAGAGCAAGAGGTTCAGATGGAGCAATCGCTCCCAGATCCCCTCCAGATCGCCGCCGCCCGCGAGACCGGGCACGTCCCCGTGCGCCGAGGCGGACTCCATATAATGCAGGAGGCTCCAGAGCCGGGGCGCGATGACGGCCAGCAGGACCACGGCCGCGAGGGCACCAACGCCGGTCTTAAGTCGACTCCAGCGGCCATCGAGCGCGAGCCACGCGATGGCCAGCACAGGGGCCACCACCCACGCCTCGGGTCGACCGTGCAGCGCCAGGGCCGCCCACGCGACGGCGCCGATGAGCTGGGGCTTTGAAGAGCTCTCAAGCCACCTATCGAGGTGCACCCCGGCGGCGAGGAGCGCGAATTGAACGGGGACGAGCACGCTCTCGGAGGCCCGGTCGCGCATGAGCGCCGGCGCGAGACCCACGAGCATGATGGCGATCCAGCCGGCGCGGCGGGTGCCCGAAAGACGACTCGCCCACGCTCCTGCGAGGGGGACAAGACCCAGGCCCAGGAGGACATTCAGGGTGCAGATCACGTCGGTAGAGGGTCCCAACGCTCGGAGCCAGGGACCGTACAGCACCGTCGTGAAGGCGCCGTACTTGGTGACCGGCTCCAGGGCGAGAGCGTCGCTCACCGAAGCGTAGCCCGAGAAGACGCCCACGAGGGTCTGCGGCACAAAGAGCCACTGCACGAGGGCCACCGCCGCGCAAAGCGCCAACAACCATCGGCCCTCACCTGGCGCAGCTCCGAGGCCCTCCCGTGTCGCGGACACCAGAGCGGGCAGGGTCCCGACCGCCAGCAACAGGAGAAGCGCGCACAGCCAGAACTCAAGTTGAGCGGTGCTCTGGGCGCCCTCCACCACCCGGTGAGAGGCCCCTTCGCCGCGCCGCTCTTCCCCTGGCCCCTCGCCGCTTGAGGTCGCGGCGCGAGGAGCCCTCAGCTCGGGCCCGAGGCGAGCGCGCGCCGTGAGTCGGGCCATGACCCGATCGACGGCCGGCGCGAGGGTGGCCCGAGCGCTGTCGGGCTTGACCACGATCTCGGCCCGATAGCGCCCCGCGACGGGCTCGCCAACCGAGCCGCGCGGATGGACAAGCCGGAGCGCGACCGAGGCGCCCTCGCGGCTCTGGAAGAGATAGGTGATGCTGTCGGGGTTCCAGTCGGTCCGAGTGTGATGGAGAGGCTCGAGGCCTGCGCCCACCTGACCGCGCTCATCTTCAAGGAGCGTATCTGCCGTGCCAGCGGGCGAGCTCAGGGTGAGGAGCGTCGCCAGGAGAATCCAGACCGAGCTCATGAGCGCTCCTGTCCACGAACGAAGCGTCCGAGCATCACGCCGGCCGCCGCGAGGACGATCCAGATCCACGGATCTGCGGGCTCCTCGGGCTCCTGCTGTTGAGTAGACGAGGTCTCCTCTTGGGGTTCTTCAACCGGGACCTCCTTGTGCGGCGCGGTCTTCTCAGGCCGCAGGTCTCCTCCACCCGAGCGTGCGCCCTCGGGGATCGGCGCGCCCTCGGCCCGGTGGTGCGCCTCCGCCGGGGGAGGAATCACACCCTTTCGGAGCATGGCGAGCTCCTCGGTGACCCGCTCGATCTTGCCCTCAGAGTGCCAACCTTGAGAGGCCACCCGGAGGAAGCGCTCCAGGTCCTCGATCGCGCTCGGAATGTCCCGGTCTCGGACGATCAGGGATCGGCAGTAATAGACGTCCGGGTCCATCGCCCCGGAGATCTTGGCGGCACGCGCGATGAGCTTGTCAGCGTCCTCAACGCGCCCCAGATAGAAGCTAGAGATCGCCGCATACATGGGCACGCGAGGCTGAGACGGCAGGCGATCGAGCAGAGAGTTCATCCGCGACACACACGCCTCGTGTTTGGCGAGATAGTGAGCCAACACGCCGGCGAGAAAGCAGGTGACGATGTCATCGGGCTTGGCCTCGCAGGCCGCCTCAAGCTCGCCCCACTTCTTCGGATCGGTGCGGGTCATGGTGTAGAGGTTCGCCAGAGAGCTCATGGGGCCACCCGCGTGAGGCCGTCGGCGAACGGCGGCCTCAAGGAGCACGATGGCCTCCTCATAGCGGCCCAGGCCTCGGAGCGCCGTCGCCTGCCTGACTCCGAAGTCGGCGTCATCGGGGAGGGCCTTCGCGCCGGCCTGGGCGCAGGTCAGCAGCGCATCCCAGCGCTTCTCCAGGGAGATGAGCTCGCATTTCAAGTGATGCGCGTCACGGCAGGCCGGGGCGATCTCCAGGATCGGGTCAAGCCAACGAGCGGCCTCCGCGCTGCGCCCCAGCAGATGGAGCGTATCCGAGAGGGCCGTAAGGCCGCATGCGTCCGCGGACGCCCCATCGGCTTGAGCCTGGCTCAAGACCGCCTTGGCGACCTCCTCATGAGGGGCGCCCGTGAGGACGAGCAGGCTCGGTCGCTCGCCAGACAGCCCTGGGGTCGCCCGCTTCTCTTCCTCTTCGAGGAGGTCTTGAGCTCGCTTGGCCACCTTGCTCGCGCGCTCACCGAAGCCAGCGGCCATGAGCAGCGCGGCGCCCTCTCGATGCACGCCCACGTCCTCCTGAGCCAGGGAGAGCGCCCTCAAGACCGCTCGCTCCACATCGCCCTTGGAGGCCATGCGAAGGGCCGATCGGGCGTCTCCCATCGGATCATTACCGCCAGAGTCGCGGGTCCCAGCCAAGGACCAGCGAAAGCGCGAACCCTCGCGCTCGAGCGCCCTGACGAAGGCCACACGCAGTCGATGCGTTGCCGGCAAGGCGCTTGAGAGAGCGAACGGAGGGTGAGCCGTGGCCCCCTCGGGCGCCATGGTCGGATGATGAAGCGTGAAGAGGGTGCGCTCATCCGAGGGGAGCACAAAGGCGATCTCGACGCGGTCGCGCAGGAGCTTCGAGCCGGCCTGCCGCGTTCCCTTCGGCGCGCCCTTTGGGACCGCCGAGAGCGCGCGGATCACGGGCTCCATGGTCGGCTCGATCACGGGACCTGCCGTCGCCTCAGGAGCGAGGAGAAGCAGCGCCATCGAGGCGGTGATGAGCCTCCGCAAGTTCAGCCAGGACGAGATCATAGGTGCCATCTTAGCCCCCCTCACCGTGACTTGCACCCGGTCACCAGCGCACCGTTTGACCGGGTCAAGCGCTCTGTCCACTCGCGGGCCCTGTGCGCGAGCGTCCGCGACCCGCTCTCAGAGGCCCTGGAGGGAGAGTGCAGCGGCGCGAAGGCAATGGTTGTGACGGGGATCGGGCTGGGGTATCCCTTCCTCTTATGGGTGACCTTGGGCAGCGACTAGCGGAGCGTTTCGGACACGCCGACTTCCGACCCGGACAGCGGGTGATCGTCGAAGACGTGATCGCCGGCCAGGACGTCGTGGCCGTGATGCCTACGGGCGCGGGCAAGTCCCTGTGCTACCAGCTTCCGGCCGTCGAGCTGGAGGGTACGACCCTGGTCGTGTCCCCGCTCATCAGCCTGATGAAGGACCAGGTAGACGCCTTGAACGCCCTGGGTATCCCGGCCGCCTTCGTCAACAGCACCCAGTCGCCGGGCGAGCAGCGCGAGATCCTCGATCAGGCCCGCGCCGGCGCCCTGAAGCTCCTGTATGTGGCCCCCGAGCGCTTTCGGTTTGAGGGCGCTATGAGCGCGCTCCAGCGCCTGGAGATCTCCCGGTTCATCGTGGATGAGGCCCACTGCGTGTCCCAGTGGGGTCACGACTTCCGTCCGGACTACTTGAACCTTAGCTCGGCCATCGAGGCTCTCGGGCGACCTCCCGTAGCCGCCTTCACCGCCACGGCGACCGACCTGGTGCGCGGCGACATCGCCAAACACCTGGGACTCCAGCGACCCGAGGTCCACGTCTCGGGCTTCCTTCGCGAGAACCTCCACCTCTCGGTGGTCCCCATCAAGAAGATGGCCCATAAGCTCGAGCATCTCCTCAAGATCATCGAGTCTCTTGAGGGCTCCGCCATCGTCTACTGCGCGACACGTCGGCACTGTGAGGAGGTGACCCTCGCTCTCGTCCAGCGCGGCGTGAACGCCGCCATCTACCACGGGGGCCTGGAGGATCAGGAGCGCCACACCATGCAGGACGCCTTCGATCTCGGTGACACGAGGGTGATGGTGGCCACGAACGCCTTTGGAATGGGCATCGACAAAGCGGACGTGCGAGCGGTCGTTCACTATGACGTTCCGGGCTCAGTAGAGGCCTACTACCAGGAGGCTGGGCGCGCCGGACGAGACGGCGAGAAGGCCCACTGCGTGCTCCTGTTCACCTATGCGGACACGCGAATCCACGAGTTCTTTATCGAGCGTGGTCGAGACGAAGTCGCCCCGGAGCGCTACGAAGCATGGGCGTCCCGCGAGCGCCGCAAGGTCCGCGCCATGGTGCGCTACGCCTACGAGGCCTCCTGTCGCCACGGGGAGATCCTCGATTACTTCGGCGAGAACATGACCGTCGGACCCGAGGGCTGCGGAGCCTGCGACCTGTGCACCGGGCAGACCGGTGTCCCTGGAGAGACCCTCGCGAGCTTGACCGCCCTGGCCCAGACCTCGGGACGATCGTCTCGCGGACGCGCCAAGACCGCCGAGCGCGAGCTTCCAACGCGCCCCCTGGACGAGCAAGAGCAGGTGGTCGTTCAGAAAGCCCTGAGCGCCGTTGCCCGAGCCGATGGACGACTGTCGAACAGCGCCATCTGTCGAATCCTGCTCGGCTCCAAGCGCCCCGATGTGCTCTCGGATCCCTTGGTCCAGACACGCTCCTACGGCCAGCTCAAGGGCTACGGACACGAGCCCATTCGGCGGCTGCTGGTGGCGCTTGAGCGGGCGCGCTGCACCCAGGGCCAGCGGCCCCGGCTTACGTCGACGGGGTTCGAGGTGATGTGGGGTCGCCAATCGGTCGACCTGAGCGTCGGCCCCCTGGTCGCCAAGCGGAGTAAGGCCTCCCGCGCTTCAGCCAGCGCGCCGACCGACGACATCGACGAGCAGCTCCTCGAGCAGCTCCGGGCGGCCCGACTGGAGGCGGCTCGCGACCTGGAAGTGCCCGCGTATGTCGTGGCGTCCAATAAGACCCTGGAGGGGCTGGCCGCCGTCCGACCCGAAGCCAACGATGAGGCCTGGCTGTCGATCCACGGGATCGGTCCCAAGAAGGTCGAGCCCCTACGCGACCTCTTCGGAGCGCTGGTCGAGGAGGCAAAAGAGGAGCGCCCCTCAGAGCCGAAGTCGGCCTAGGTCGAGTCAGCCGAGTCTCCGTCCTCGGCGTTCACGGCCAGAAGGACAGGCGCGACCGGCGGGAGGACCTCGACGCCCTCCTCGCTCGCCTCAACGAGGTGGTCCGGGAGCTGCTTCTTGGTCTTGGCCCCGAGCTCCTCGAGCTTCTGAACCTTCCGCACCAGGTTGTCCTTGCCGGTCGACAGCTGGGAGACGGCCTTATCGTAGGAGACTTGTGCCTTCTCCAGCTGCTTGCCCACCGTCTCCAGGGTCTCGGCGAAGCCCACGAACTTGTCGTGAAGGCTACCGGCCTGCCGGGCGATCTCATCGACGTTACGGGCCTGACGCTCTCTTCTCCAGATGCTCTCGACCGTCCGCAAGATCGCCATAAGATTGCTCGGCGTCACGATGAGGATCTGCTTCTGCATCGCCTCATCGTAAAAGGCGCGATCCTCTCGCATCGCCTCGGTGAAGGCGGGCTCGACAGGCATGAACATGAGGACAAAGTCCACCGTGTTCAGGGAGCCAAGGTGGTCGTACTTCTTCTCCGCGAGCCCCTTGACGTGCCCTCGGATCGCCGCGATGTGCGCCTTCATCGCCACGGCACGATCGGCGTCGTTGTCCGCCTGGCAGAAGGCGTCATAGGCCGTCAGGGTCACCTTGGCGTCGATCACCAGGTGCCGCGCGTCAGGGAGGTTGATCACGACGTCAGGTCGCAGGCGCTTGTTGTCCTCGACGGTCTCGCTCCGCTCTCGAACGAAATCGCGGCCCTCCTCGAGACCCGAGCTCTCCAGGATGCGCCGCAGGGCGAGCTCACCCCAGTTGCCTCGGGCCTTGGAGTCGCCCTTGAGCACGCGAGTCAGGTTGCGCGCCTCCTCGCCGATATGGGCGTTGGCCTCTCGGAGCAGCTTCACCTGCTCCTGGAGGCCGATCCGCTCCGTGGTGGCCGCCTGACCCTTCTCGGAGAGCTCCTTCCGGAAGACCTCCAGCTGGTCCTTAAGAGGCTTCACGAGCTCGGTGATCGACTTCTGGCTCCGCTCCTGAAAGGCCTTCGATCGGCTCTCCATAACCTCGCCCGCGCTCTCCTTGAACTGGGCCAGCATCAGGGCCTGGTCAGACTCGCGCTCCTCCAGTCGCTTGGTCACACCCTCCAGCTCGGCGCGCAGGCGCACGGCATCGTGGGAGGCGTCCCGCTCCGCGTCGCGACGATCCTCCAGCTCGGACTCAAGCGCGGTCACGCGAGCGTCGCGGGCCTCGAGGCGCGCTTGCTGGGCGCCGTGGTCGCGCTCGGCGCTCTTGGCGCTCTTGTTCCTCCACAGCCAGCCGACGAGGAGGCCGATGATCAGACCGACGATCGAAGCGATGATTTCCATAGTCGGAAGACTATGCCAGCCGACGGTTCACGGGGAAGCCCTGAGTTGGGCTCAGAGACGATTGACCCGCCAGTGCCCCGACTCGACCGCCATCATCATGCGACGATTCGTGCCGTCACCGAACCTCACCTCGATCTCAAAGTGTCCCTCGGCCGGCATCCGCACCTCACCGGGCGTCGCGCCCGTGGGGGCCGACTCAAGGCTCGGGTTCAAGCCTCGAAAGAAGCGTTCGCGATATTGATCCAGGTTGTCGATGAGGTTGGTGGTGAACAGCTGGGTGCTCACGTCCCGCATGGCGTCTTTGTCTTCGGCCCGGGCGGCGGCGAAGAACGCCATCGCGGCGTTCACCATGGACTGGCGATCCTGCTCCGGAACCTCGACCAGCGCGCCCGATCCGGGCGGATAGCCGGCCCGCGTCGCGAGCTCGTCGGTGTGATAGGCGTCGCTCGCCGAGGTGTCCTTTGCGGTGCCGTCTTGCTTCTCCGGCGCCGGAGCGGGGGCCTCGGGGGCGGATTTGGACGGCGGCGACTCCGCGGACGCCTGGGCCTGCGGGATCGGCTGGGAAGCAGGATCCTTGGCGCTGCAGGCCACGAGAAGAAGGGCACAGATCACGACCCAGGGCTTCATGACGAGACCTCTCAGTTGAGCGCCGTGGGAACAGCGAGTGTGAAGGGGGCGATCTCAGCGTCGAAGGAGTCGCCTCCGTCGAGGACCATCTTGTAGGAGCCCTGCATCGTGCCCACGCACGTCCCCAGGGGGCAGGCGCTGGTGTACTCGAAGGTCTCACCCGGAGCGAGGGCGGGCTGCTCTCCGACGACCCCCTCCCCCTGGACTTCTTGGACCCGTCCATCACCATCGGTGATCGTCCATCGCCGACTCACGAGCTGAACGCCCTCGTCACCGACATTGTCGATGCGCACGCGGTACGCGAAGAAGTAGGCGTCGTTCTCGGGCTCGCTCCGGGAGGGTACGTAAATCGAGACCACCTGAACCCGGACGCCGCGTGTAGTGCAGTCGCTCACAGGGGCTGATCTACACTGGGGGACACCGGGTGTTCAAGCGGTCCGTTCGAGACTCACGGGAACCGGGCCGACGACGGCGATCGACTCGGGTGTGACATCACAGGACCAGGCGATGAGCTCGACCCCGCGCGAGGCGGCGTCGCGGAGCCCCTCTCCGTATGCTGGATCGATGTGATCCGCCGGGGCGAAGGTGTTCGAGTCTCCTCGCTGGATCAGGTAGCACATCATGGCTCGTGCGCCGGAGGCGACCATGGTGCTGAGCTCTCCCAGGTGCTTGAGACCCCGGCTGGTCACGGCGTCTGGAAAGCGAGCGATCTCACCGTCGACCAAGGTGACGTTCTTCACCTCCACGTAGCAGGGCCTCGGGTCATCGGGATGCTCCTCCAGAAGTAGATCGATGCGGGAGCCCGTCCCGTAGCGAACCTCCCGACGCAGGGAGGCGTACCCGGCCAGCTCCGGGATCTGACCCAGGGCGACGGCCTCGGCGACCAGGGCGTTGGGCAACTGGGTGTTGATGCCCACCCGTACGTCTCCCTCGCTCGCGATCTGCCAGGACCACTTGAGCTTACGTTTCGGGTCATCGTGGTGCTTCACCCAAACCCGGGACTCAGGCTCCAGAAGACCCTGCATGCGGCCCGTGTTCATGCAGTGGGCGACGACCTCACGGCCGTCATCGAGGACCACGTCGGCGAAGAAACGCTTGTACCGCTTCACCAGTCGACCGGCTGAGAGAGGGGGATCAAATCGGTGCTCTGCGCGTTTCATCGTCACGAACCTTACCAGACGCGGCTGGATCGTGGGTGGGGGCTGCCCGTATAGTCGTGCCTCCTGAACCTGGAGGTCCCCATGGGAAGGTTGATCCGGGGTGTGTGCCTCGCGGCCGCGCTGCTCACGGCCGCGCCGGCGAGCGCGACCCTCGTACGTGCAGTGCCCATGCGCGCCATGGCGGCGCAGGCCCACGAGGTGATTCGAGGTCACGTCCTCGACAGCGAGTGCCTCTATGACCCGGTCTTCGAGCGCGTCTACACCCACACCCGCCTCGCCGTCCTGGAGACCCTGGCGGGATCGACGACGCGAGGGGACGTCATCGAGGTTCGACAGATCGGCGGGATCCTCGACGGCATCGAGAGCCGGGTGGTCGGGACCGCCAGACTGGAGATGGGGGCTGAGGTCGTCTTGTTCACCCGGACCGACGGAGCGCATCATTATCTCATGGGCATGGCCCAGGGCGCCTACGCCGTCGACCGGCGCGCCCCCGGCGCGCCCACGCTCCACCGAGAGACGGGGGCCCTTCGAATCGCGCCGCCCTTCGGTCCGGCCGCGAAGCTCGCTCCCGATCGCCTCACCCTCGACACCCTGCGTACGTTCGTCGTTGAGGTCCGTCATGACGAGGTGCAGCCATGAGCCGCCTTCTCAAGGCCGCTGTGGGGCTGCTCGCCCTGACGCTCCTCTTCGTTCAGGCGCCGACCGCCCAGGGGTACGTGATCATCAAGACCTGGAAGGGGATGAACAAGCACTGGTCCGGGGCGACCGTCCCCTGGACCCTCGAGAACCAGGGAATCAGCAACCTGACCAACGACCAGTTCAAGGAGGCTCTGCAAGACGCCTTTGATTCCTGGGAGGCCGTCGGCTGCGCGACGATCGACTTCACGGCCAACGGCGTAAAAAACGGGGATCCAGGCAACTCGATCCACGCGACCGTGAACACCAATTCCTGGGATCCGACGGTCGGCGAGGCCCTCGCGTACGCGGTCACCGACAACAACGGCAACGGGGTGATCTCCAGCGCCGACATCGTCTTCAACGCCGTGGAGTCCGAGTGGACCATCTCAACGAACGCCCCACCGGGGTTCAACGACGTTCAGGGCGTGATGACCCACGAGATCGGTCACGCTATCGGCATCGATCACAGCCGCCACTTCGAGGCGACGATGTTCTTCTCGGGCGGCTCATCCGACCTCCGGTCCCTGGAGACCGATGACAAGAACGCCGCCTGTTACCTCTATCCGGCGGTCGACTTCGACGACGGACAGGCCTGCGATACCTGTCACAACAGCTCGCACTGCGCCAATGGCTACTGCCTCGACTTCGGCGGCGGCAACGGCTTCTGTGGATCGACCTGCGCGAACAGCAATGACTGCGATGAGGGCTTCACCTGCACCTCGATCCAGGGAGGCAGCAATCAGTGCCTTCCCGACAACGGATACTGCGATCAATACGGCTCCAACATCGGTCTCGGTGGCTTCTGCTATGGGCACGCGACCTGCAGTTCGGGCATCTGCCTGGTGCTACCCGACGAGGCCTACTGCTCGAAGCAGTGCACCTCCAGCTGTCAAAACGGCTTCGCCTGCGTCAACGGCTTCTGCCTCAAGGCCGGCACGAAGGACTATGGGGATCCCTGTGAGCTGTCGAGCGAGTGCGAGACGGGAACCTGCATCAACTTCACCGCCCAGGGCGTGTGCACCATGGCGTGCGGCAACAACGGTGGAGGCAGCTGCCCCAACGGCGACCAGTGCCTCCAGGACATCTACTGTGCTCCGCCGGGCCCGGGAGCGAATGGGTCCCCGTGCTACATCGGCACCCAGTGCCAGGGAACGTGGTGCGTCGACAGCAAGTGCACCGAGCCCTGCAGCAACAGCTCCACCTGTCCCGATGGGACGACGTGCGCGAGCGGCTGGTGCGTCGGCGCTGAGATCGGCGGCGGGTGCACCAGCGACGCCCAGTGCCCTGACGGATTGGCCTGTCTGCTCGCGGGCGACGGGAGCTCGGGCACCTGCGTCCAAGCGTGCAACCCGCTCATGGAGAACGTCTGCTTCGAGGGCGAGGCCTGTGTCTGGGCGTGGCAGGACTGGAACGAGACGATCACAGGATCGTGCCAACCGAAGATCGGGGGAGGCGCCGAGGGTGACACCTGCAGCGCGGCTGACCCCTGTGAGCTGGACCTGGTCTGCGCCGAGGGGGTCTACGGCGAGATGGTCTGCCACCGGGACTGCAAGATCTACGCGAACGCCCTGGGCTGCTCGGCGGGACACAAGTGTCTCTCCCTGGACCTGCCCGATGATCCGAAGAAGGGCTACTGCGTCCTGAAGAACCCGCCTCCTCCCCCCGTCGAGCCCGAAGACGTGGGATCCCCGGACCCGCCCGACGCGGGACCCGCTCAGGACACAACGGGAGCCCCTGACACGGCCATCGGACCCTCCGATGACGTCACGGGTCCACCCACCACCGAGCCTGACGGCGGAGCTCCCTTCGTCGACGGCTCCGGATCGGTCAATCTACCGGGTCCGAGCGAGCCCACGACGGTGAGCGGCAGCCAGTCGAACTCCAGCGGCGGCGGATGCGGTTCCGCACCCTCTGGGACCCCGTGGCTGCTGCCCGCGCTCATGTTCGTTCTCTGGGCCCTTCGACGGCGACCGCGCAGGTCGCTCTCCAGGAGTTGACCCTTCCAGTGATGGTCTCGACAATGGGCGTTATGAAATCCCGCCACCCCCTCTCGCTCGCTCGCGTGGTCCCCGCGCTGATGACGCTCGTCTTGCTCTTCGTCTCCCCGACCGCGTTTGCGGAGGAGCCCGCCAAGGCCGTCGTCGTCGATCCCGAGATCGAGCGTCTGATCATCGCCACCGAGTCCTGCTCCGTCTTTCATCCCAAGCGATGTGAGGCCCTCAAGAGCCTCATAGCCCGCGGCGACAGCCTCGTGGAGCCGCTCTTCGCGCTCTTGCGCCGAAGCGAGGGCAAGCGGCGCTCGGCCTGCGTCCGAGCCCTCGCTTACGTGGGCAACGAGACCGTAGGCGCCGAGCTGATCGCCCTGATCAAGGACCGCTCCGAAGACGTCCAGATCGCCGCCCTGGACGCCCTGTCCCGCCTCAAACCACCGGGGGCCGTAGAGGCCTTGGCGCAGGCCGCCGGCTCCGAACAGGTGAACCTCAAGATCACAGCGGTCGTCGGCCTCGGGAGGACGCGCTCTCCCGGCGCGGTCGAGCCTCTCCTCACGGCTCTTGAGCACTTCCATCCCAAGGTGAAGTCCGCGAGCGCCCGAGCCCTCGGTCAGGTGGGTGATGCGCGCGCGACCGATCCCCTGTGCGTGATGCTCGCAGATCCGGTCCATCGCACGCCCGTGAGACTGGCGGTCGTCGAGGCCCTCGGGCTGCTCGGCGACACGCGAGCGGTGCCCATGCTGCTCCTGACCCTGGGAGACGCCAGCGACAAGGTCCGGCTGGAGACCATCCAGGCCCTGGGCAAGCTGAAGGATCCGCGCGCCGTCGCGGCCCTCTCCCTGCTGCTCCGGGAGCCGAAGCTCGCCCTCACAGTGGCAAGAGCGCTGATGGTGATGGGGCACAGCCAGGCGCGACCTGCGCTGATCCGCGCCATCCGAACTCCGGACCTCGGGCGAGACGCCATCGAGGCCTGCTTTACGGCCCTGGGCTCTCTCGGATCCAAGTCGACCGTGAGCGCTCTCACACCCTATCTGTCCAGCGAGGACCTTGAGATCGCGCGCTGGGCCGCCTCGGCGCTGGGGCGTATCGCTCATCGAGACGCCGCGGAGTCCCTGCTCGACGCCATGCGCCGCGACGACCCGGCGCTGCGGGACATGGCGGCCTGGGCACTTCAACAGATCTCGGGAAAGAAGCTGGGCCAGGACCCAGAGGTCTGGAAGAAGTGGGTCTACAGCGACGAGGGTCGCTAGGACCCCCAAAATGGGGGTGATCTACCGTTCGACGCGTGGTAGGACTCCGGCCCTTGTGGGGTGAATTTGAGCCCCGCGTCGACCAGGAGCTTATCGGGCGCTCCTGGCCGCCCTACTCGTCCCGAAGTGAGGCCTCTGGTTATGGAACTGATTCTCGGCGTAAGCGCCGCGATCTTGGCGGTGCTCTGCATCACCCTCTTCGTGCGCTCTATGGAGCTCACCAGCTCGCACAACGACCTGCGCGACCAGGCGAACGGAGCCCAGCGCGAGATCAAGAAGCTCAAGGAGCAGCTCGCGGCTCAGAACTCCAAGTTCCAGGCCAAGAGCCAAGAGGCCTCGCGCTCCGGCAAGAGCACTCGAGACCAGAAGCAGCGCCTGAGCAACATCTCCGACGAGCTCCAGCAGGCCAAGTCCGAGCTTGATAAGAGCCGAGACCGAGTCCGAGAGCTGTCTCTAGAGACCGATCGACTGCGCATCCAGCGCGAAGAGCTGCGAGGCAAGCTCGGCGCCCTCGAGCGAACCCAGGCGGTCGAGGAGATCGAGGAGCCCGTGATCGAGGCGACCGAGGCACCCGCGGAGGACGCGCCGAAGGCCGAGCCCGCGGTCTCAACCGAGAAGATCAAGCGCTCGCTCACGGCGGTCGAGCGAGACCTCCAGCGCACGCAAGAGTCGATGGAGCGCCTCCAGGAGCGTCACGATGGGCTCCGAAAGCGCCTGGTGGTCGCGACGGCCGACCTGCGTATGGTGAGCCGCAAAAATGAGCACAACCGACGCGCCTACATGATCACGCAGCTGCAGCTCGACCTGGCTCAGGACGAGCTCTACACCCTCAAGCATGGCCGGCCGCCGGAGATGCCAAGGGCCGAGAAGTCCAAGAAGCGCGCCTCGTTGATCCCCTCTGAGGAGGTGGTCGAGGTGAACCACGAGGCTGGGACCATCGAGCTGCCTGACGTCGACGCGCTGGAGGCTGAAAACGAGCGCAAGCGCGCCGAGGAGCGAGCGGCCCGCGAGGCCGAGGCCCTGGCTGAAGCCGAGGCTCTGGCCCAGGCCGAAGCCGAGGCGAAGGCGGAGGCCGAGGCGGAGGCCCAGGCTGAAGCTCAGGCCCAGGCGGAGGCCGAGGCCGCCGACGCAGCTGAGGAGACGCAAGAGGCGGAAGCCGCGGAGAGCGCTGAGGTGGCGGACGAGGACGAGGCCAAGCCCGCGGGCACCGTGCGACGACGACGCCCTGCGGCGTCCTAGACGCCCGGCTTTCGCTTAGAGGCCGCCCTGATTAATCAGGCCGCGAAGCTCCTGGAAGCCCCCGATAAAGGAGCCGTCCACGAAGATCATGGGGACCGTACGCCATCCAGTCTCCTCGACGAGCGCCATGCGCCGCTCGGGGTCCTGGTCGAGGAGGATCTCCTCATAGGGGAGCCCTCTCTGCTCGCACAGGCGCTTAGCCGCGGAGCAAAAGCCGCACAGGCGGGTTCCGTATATCTGCACTCGGTAGGTCGAATCAGCCATGGTTCAAGAGCCTAAATCCCCGAGTGCCATCACCGCAAATAAGGTGCTGGAGAACCTCAGGCGCCGTGCTCAGCCAGCCACGCCCCGGTGCGACTCCGAGCGGCGTTCTTGAGCCCCTCAAACGAACCGCTGTAGAGCAACTCGCCGCCATCGGGCCCGCCGCCAGGGCCTAGATCCAGGACCCAGTCCGCCTCCCGAATCACGTCCATGTTGTGCTCGATCACGACCACGGTCGCTCCATGATCGACCAGTCGATGGAGGATCGCCATCAGGCGAGGCAGATCGGCCATATGGAGCCCGATGGAGGGCTCATCGAGGACGACGACCGTGTCCTTTCGGCTCCGCGCCAGGAGCTGGCTGACCAGCTTGATCCGCTGGGCTTCGCCCCCTGAGAGGGTCGTCGATCGCTGGCCCAGCTCCAGGTACCCGAGCCCCACCTCGTCGAGGAGCGTAAGAGCGCGCGCGATCCGCGGGACGCGCTCGAAGACCTCCCGCGCGTCTCGAATGGAGAGGGCGAGGACATCGGCGATGGAGTGACCGTCAAAGGTCACGTGAGTGGTCTGGCTGTTGAACCGCTTGCCGTTGCAGGTCTCACAGGGCGTCGTCGCGTCCGGGAGGAAGCTCATCTCGAGCCGAATCTCTCCCTGACCGGCGCAGGTGTCGCAGCGCCCACCCGGGACATTGAAGGAGAAACGAGAGGGCCCATAGCCGCGGAGCTGAGCCTCTGGGAGCTTGGCGAACAGCTTACGAATGTCGTCCCAGACGCCGACATAGGTCGCCGGCGTCGAGCGCGGGTTCTTTCCAATCGGCTTGTCATCGACCCGAACGAGGCGCTTGAGACCCTCGAGACCCGAGACGGACTTGAAGACGCCCTCGGGGAGATCTCCCGAGACCGCCATCGCCAGGGCGTCGTGGATCAGCGACGACTTTCCTGAGCCGCTCACGCCCGTCACCACGGTCAGGCGCTCCCTGGGAATCGTCACCGTGACCCCGCTCAGGTTGTGATGGTGAACCGAGTCCAGGGTGATCCAGGAGACGTCGTCGAGGTCCCGCGGGGCCTCTCGAGCCCGCGGCGTCCCCTGAGCCAAATAGCGCCCCGTCAACGAGCGCTTGTGCTTGAGCACCTTTCGAACCGGGCCCTCGACCATGACCTGGCCTCCCTCGACGCCAGCGCCCGGGCCCATGTCCACGAGGAGATCCGCGGTCTGAAGCGTGCTCGCGTCGTGCTCGACCATGAGGACGCCATTGCCGCGGTCCTCGAGACGATCCAGGGCCTCAAGCAGACGCGCCGTGTCCGTGGGATGAAGGCCGATGGTGGGCTCGTCGAGGACGTAAAGCACGCCGGAGAGGTGCGCGCCGAGCTGGGCCGCCAGACGAATGCGCTGGGCCTCCCCGCCCGAGAGGGTAGGGACCCGGCGGTTGAGCTGGAGGTAGGAGAGCCCGACCTCGATGAGGAAACTCAATCGCTCCTCAAGAGCGGCCAGGGGCGCGTCCGCGACGGCGCGATCTCGCTCAGGCAGCTCCAGGGCGCGCAGGTGCGACAGGAGCTCGGGCGGGGTCATCGCCAGGAGCTCCGGAAGGCGCGCGCCCCCGAAGGTGATCGAGCGCCCCGCCGGGCCTAGCCGTTCGCCATTACAATCGACGCATATCCCACCATCCTCGTCCAACCCGAGTCCCATGCACGTGGGGCACCGCCCCACCTTGGTGTGAGGAGAGAAGATTCGCGGATCAAACTGGCTTCGTCGCGCCTCGCGTCCCTCATCTTCGCTGAGCTCCCAGGGGCCCTGAACTTGGTCGGAGACCGCGACGCGCACAAACCCGTCGGCCAGGACAGCCGCACGAGCGATCGCCTCGTCCATACCCTCATCACCAGCCACGCCGCGCCACAAGACGAGGTCCACGTCATGGAGCTTGTGTCGCTTCAGGCGAGGGCGAGGGCTGGGCTTACGAAGCTTGCCGTTCACGTAGACCTCACCGAGACCCATGGTGACGGCGTTGGCGAAGACGGGCTTATGGTAGCCCTTTCGGCTTCGGACCACGGGGGCGAGGATGCGGACCGTCTCCTTG
>CALCNF010000011.1 GCA_937897815.1 uncultured Pseudomonadota bacterium
AGCCAGCGCTCGGCTGTAGTACCCAACCGCAACTTGCGGGCGACTCAGGTGCTCGACCACGAGCTCAGCAGCGCGCACCGTGAGGTCGCGGGCCTCGACGCCCGCCAGGTGCTCAAGGACCGTGTCATAGGTGTCGAGGAGGTCGCTCCACATACCCGTTGAGCCCGCTAGGCGCTCCAACTCAGCGCGCGTGCTCAACTCCCTGGGTCGCTCGCTCGCGGCCTTCTGCAGGACCAGGAATGCGTTGGTCGGCTGCTGAAGGTGATTGAGATAAACGGAGGCCAGCTCTCTTAAGGTGCCGTGCCGCTCTTCGGGGCTCTCCTGGTGCTCCACCCGGTCGAGCAGCAGGGCCGCGAGGGCGTCATGGAGCTCCTGCTCTCGCAGCAGGGCCTCCAACGCTTCGGACGCCGCGCGATGATCCGGGCGAGCCCGCAGGAGCTCCGTGTAGGTGGTCATCGCCCCCGCATGATCTCGAAGCTCATCTCGTTGAATCTCCGCGATCCGCATCCATGTCTGGAGCTTCGCGGCGCCGTCGAGTCGGGCCAGTCGATCGGTGTAGTGGTGGACCGCGTCCTTCCAGCGGCCCTCACTCTCAAAGAGTCGCTCCAGTTGGCTCAGGGCGTGGTCGTCGGACGGATCGGCGTGGAGCACCTCGCGCCAGGCGTCGATGGCGCGCGACGGATCTACCAGCTTGGAGGTGTACAAGACAGCCAGCTCCTGCCAGATGGCGGCCGCCTCGTTCTGGAGGTACTTCCCGCTCGACGCTTGAGCCTCCAGGGTGAGCGCCAGCGCCTCCAGGTTCGAGCTGTCTCGGTGGACGTCCGCGAGCGCGTCTAGACTCTCCCGGTCTCGAGGCGCGACCTCCCGTGCGGCCTGCCAGTGGGCCTGAGCTCGGAAGGGATCGCCCAGCTCATCGCGAATGATCCGGGCGGCTCTCTTGTGGAGGTCGAGGAGGCGCTCCGGATCGCCACCACCAAGACGGGCCTCCTGCTGCAGGGCGCTGAGCACCCCTTCCCAATCGCCGAGCAGCTCGCTCACGCGCTGGAGATCCATGAGGGCCTTGGGCTGGTTCGGCTCCAACTCCAGTGCGTCTTGCCATAGGCGGATCGCCGCAGGCTCATCTCGGAGCTCCCGCTCGGAGAGCTCGGCCATCTCCGTGAGGATTGAGGCCCGTTGGACTCGATCTTCGGCGGTCTCCGCGAGCCGCTCCAGGGTCTCAAATAGCGCCTCGAAATCCCGCGCGTCCCGCTGCAGGGTCTCCAGCGCCTCGAGCGCCGGTCGATGGTTGTCCTCCAGGCCCAAGAGCCGCTCAAAGGTCTGACGCGCGTCATCGGAGCGGCCGAGGCGCTCTCGGTACAGGCGTCCCAGACGCATCAGGACCTCACATCGCTCCTCGTCGTAGGCGACCGAATCCACCTGCCGAAGCAGGAGCGGCTCCAGCTCCTCCCAGCGCTCCCCCCTCGTCATGATCCGGTCGAGGCGTTGAAGTGTCGCCTCATGGCGGTCGTTGACCTCCAGGATCAGTCGGAGTTTACGCTCCCCGCCTTCAGGGTCGCCTGCATGATCGAGAGCGAGCTCGGCGGCGCACATCCAGAGATCGATCCTCCGCTCGTCCGTGGTCGCGGCGACCGCCGTCTCCACCAGGATCGCGTCGAGCTCCTCCCAGAGCGCGAGCTCCTTGCCCAGACGGACGGCGGCCTCGACTCGCTCGACGTCGTCGGGGGCCAACTGGGCGGCGCGACCGAGCCAGACGAGGGCCTCTTCGCTCCGTCCCAGCTCCTCTACGTTCAGGTCGGCCAATCGGTCCATCAGGTCGAGACGGCCATCATGAGACTCGAGGATCTCGAGCTGCATCTCCAGGGTGGCGTGGAGACGGTCCCACTGCTTACGGTCCTCAAACACGGGTCGCAGTCGCTGGCTGATCTCGGCCACCCGATGGCCGCCTGAGACGATGGCCCAGAGCGCCTCGACCGCTTCGTCTCGTGGTCCCGCTGTGTCCATCACCTCAAGGTAGCTGGCCGTAGCCAGGTCGAGGTCGACCAGATCGTCTCGCGCCGCCTGAGCGTGACGGAGCAAGAGCGCAGTTCGCCGCTCCAGATCCGACTCGACGCTGCACCGTCGCGCCAGGGTGTCCATCCAGGCCTGGATATCGCCGCTGCCACGGTACAGAGCCCCGAGTCGCTCGAGCGCGTAGAGATCATCGGGATGGGACTCGACCACGCGTCCGTAGATGGCCTCTGCGGCCTCCATGTCTCGGAGCTCGGTCTCGAGCATCCCACCGGCCTCGATCAACAGGACGCGCTCCAGCTCCAGATCGTCGATGCCATAGGCCTGCTCGATGAGCAGCGCGGCCAGATCCTCCCAGCGGCCCAGGGCCTCGGCGAGCTTGCGCAAGGCCTCCCGAGCCTCGAGCCGGGAGGGATCGGTCTGAAGGGCGCTGCACCACGCCTCAAACGCCCGAGCGGGCGCCCTCATGTCCTCGGTAGCGAGCCTCGCCATCTCGCGGTACGTCTCGAATCGAACGGCGTCATCGTCCACCTGTTGCGCAGCCCGCGCCTCATGGAGATGCCAGATCAGCTCCAGGTCGTTCGAGTTCGCCAGGACAGGCTCAAGGACGCTGAAGGCCGTCTCGGCCTCGTCCCCGCCCTCGATCATCAGACGAAGGGCTTCACGTGTCTTCTCGTGATCGGGGCGTCGGTCAAGGAGCGCCGCGTACCCGGCGATGGCCTCGTGAGGTCGGTCGAGTCGGTCCTCACGGCGGTCGAGCTCCGAGATGCGAAACTGAAGATCCACCCACGCCAGCTCGTCGCACTCGCTCTGGAGTCGAACAAGCACGTCCTTGAGGCTCGCCCAGTCCTCCAGCTGACCGTAGAGGGCGTCGAGGGCCTTGAGCGCTGCGCGATCTCCAGGTGCCCACTCCAGGACCCGGCGCCAGGTCTCGACGGCCTCTTGGCTAGCGCCGAGGCGCTCACTCTGAAGCTCGCCAAGACGGGCTCCGATCGTCGCGAGGTCCCCCGGCGCGCTGGCGCGCTCCAGCTTCTTGTCCAAGACGTCCGCCAGGGCCTCCCACGCGCCCAGGCGACCATAGAGACGGTCCAGGTCCTCGAGGGGCTCAGGGGCCGTCGGATCCAGCTCGTAGAGGCGCTCGATGATCTCGATGGCCCGCTCCAGGGTCTCGTCGTCTCGTCCGGAGATCTCGCCAGCCTCGGCCAGAAGGCTTCGCACCTCGGCAGGGTCCGTGCTCGTGTCCGCCTTGGCCACCAGGAGCTCGACGAGCCTGCGATCGTCTCGGGTGTGACGGGAGACGCTGATCAGCTCATCGAGGGCCCCGTCGTCATGGGCCGTCAGGCCGAGCACGGCCTCGAGATGTCGCTCCGCGAGGCTGAGGTCGCCCACCTTGTCGCGCGCCAGGGCGGCGATGGTCCGGTGGAGCGCGATTTGTCGATCGAGGAGGTCGGTCGCCTCGACGTGCTCGATCAACAGCAGCATCAACTCCTCGTCGTTGTTCAGCAGCGCCGTGAGCCGCTCCAGCTCCTCGAGGCTCGATACGCGGCCTGGGTCGAGGGCGAAGACGGTGGCTCGGTGTTCAAAGGCGAGACGCTGGTTCTCAGCTTTCTCCTCGTAGAGGCTCGCGATTCGCTCATACCAGGGGATCTGATCACCTGGGCGCTCCTCGGCCTGGGCGCGCGTCTCCAAGACCCGAATGAGCTTCTTCCAGGCGCCGCGACGGGTGTAGATGGGCTCAAGAAGTGGGGCGATGCGGTGGGCAATCGCGGGATCTTCAAAGAGCCGCTCAACGGCGGCAAGCGCGTTGGCGTGCTCGTCATCCTCTCCGAGGAGCTCGCCGTACAGGGCGATGGCGCCGTCGAGGTCTCCCAGTCGCTGTTCGCGCACGCGCGCCAGGCGATCCCGAGCGACGACCAGGCGCTTCGGATCCTCACGCACATGCTCAATATAGGCTTCCAGGGTGTGGCCCATGGCGTCCCAGGCCTCGGTGAGGCCAAGGAGCGAGATCAGGCGCTCATGAATCAACTCGGAGCCCGGAGCCATGTCGCGGGCCCTCGACAGGTGACTCACCGCGTCCGGGTAGCGCCGGAGCCGATCCTGGAGCAGCTCTGAGAGCTCGATCAGCCGCTCGATCTGAAGCTCCGGATCTGTTGTCTTCTCGAGGCGTCGCTCAAGGACCTCCAGGAGCACATCGGGTCGGTCGAGGGCCCGGAAGATCTCCTCGAGGGCCTCAAGGGCCTCGTCCTCGGTCTCCTCCAGCTCGGCCATCGCCTCGTAGTGCCGGCGCGCCGTGTCCATCTCGCCGAGCCGGTAGTGCCAGGTCCGGGCGCATGCGGCCAGCCAGCGGGCGCGCTCCTCCGGTCTCTCGCTGTTCTGGGCGAGATCTTCGTACAGGGCCGCCACGTGACGCCATCGTCCCAGCTCGTCGGTCAGCGCCTCAAGATCCGTGATGGCAGCCTCGCGGGAGGGATCCAGCGAGACCAGACGCATCAGGGTGGACCACGCTTCGTCCCAGCGCTGCAGCTCGTCTCGATACAGCCGCGCGAGCCGCTCAAGAAGCTCAAGGGCGTCGTCGTTCGCGTCCACCTCAAGGGCACAAACAACCTGCACCTCAAGGGTCTCGGCGACCTGCAGTCTGGCGTCACGCGCGGCGGCGTCTCTCTCCAGGATCTCCGCGATCCGGCGACGGTAGTCCTCGCTCGCCAGGAGCTCCTCGAGGCGCGTCGAGGCGAGCGAGTGACCGGGCGCATAGGCGAGGGCCGCTTCATAGTGGTCCACGCTCGTCTTGATCCGCCAGCGGTCCTCGCGGGTTCCGTAGGCGAGCATACCCAGAGTCGTCTCGTGGTCCGCGAGGAGCTGAACGGGCGCCTTCGCTGCCTTCAAGTGCTCTAGACGAGCCGCGAGCGCCCCGGAGAGGGCCTCCGCATCATTGGAGCTCAGGTGAAGCTCCACGAGCGCGTCATGGACGGGCGAAAGATCGGTCTCGGAGTCGTCAGGCTCTTCGGTGAGGATCTGCTCAAGAATGGAGGCGGCCTCGGCTTGTCGCTCCAGATGCTGGTTCAGGGTGTCGGCGAGCTCCAGCCGGAGCGCCCGGCGGCGCGCGGCGTCATCTTCCTCCTGAATCTGACGCTCGAGGGTCCGCGCCAGTCCAGCCCAGTTGGTCTCCGCGCGATGGAGGCGCTCCAGGGTGTTCAAGGTCTCCGCGCTCCCGGGCGTCGCCTCCAGGATGCGCTCATAGGCATCGATGGCTCGACCGGGGTTCGCCAGGGCGCCTTCGTACGCCTCCCCGAGGCGCAGGAGCAGGCGCGCTCGGTCTTCTGGGTTCTCCAGGGTGGGCAGTCGGCTCTCGACCATCTCGGCCCAGGTCCTGTATCGCTCGGCGCCTCGCGCGAGAGATTCCAGTTCCTCAAGAAGCGAGAGATCGTCGGGTCGCTCTTCGATCAAGGTGCCCAGAGCGACGAAGGCTCCGTCCGGGTCGTTGAGCGCCTCCGAGCGGGTGTGCGCGAGCTCCCGAAGGGCTTCCTGGCGACCCTGTGCGTCCGGCGTCAGGAGGGCGAGGGCCTCAAGGCCTCGCGCCAGCTTTTTCGGCGCGTCAGCGCCTCGGTAGACCTCGATAGACTCCGCAAGGATCGCCTGATCGTCGGGGAGCAGCTCCAACATGCGGTCACAACAGCGCATGGCGCGCCGGAGATCGACGATCTCGGTGCGCCACAGCTGGGTGGCGCGGCGCAGAAGTCGCACCTCCTCGTCCGGGGACTCCGCGGCCTTGGCCTGACCCTCCAGGGTTCGTCCCCAGGCCTCCAGAGTTCCCGCCTCACGGTGGACGTCCTCGAGGGCGTCCCAGTCACGGCGCTCGAGGAGCCGTCGCTTGATCTCGGACTGAGCCTTTCGGTGATCGGGCGTCGCTTCCAGCAGGACGCGCCACCACCGCTCTGCCTGGTCGGGCTCGTCGAGCTTACTGGCGTACAGGAGCGCGAGGCGCTCGGCGAGGGCGGGGTCGATCTCCGCGGCCGCGTCGAATCGGCGCTCAAGGATCGTCACGAGCTCTCTGTAGGACTTGGCGCGCTCATACAGGTCCTCGAGGGCTTCGAGGGCCTCAGGGTGCTCCCCATCGGCCTCCAGGACCTGACGCCAGAGGCGAATCGGCACCTCAAGTTGACGGACGCGCTCGGTCGCCAGGGACGCGAGCTCGATGATCGCGGCGTGGCGCGCACCGGGGTCGCCCATCTGGTCGATCTCGCGCTCGCGAACGGTCGCGAAGCGGAACCAGTCCCGGCGGGTCTCATAGGTCTCACGGAGCGTGGCGTTGGCTTGAGGGTCTGACGGATCGAGGTGGAGGATCGCCTCGAGGTGCACGATGGCCTCGGCCGCGTTCGAGAACGTGTCCAGCATCAAGGTCGCGATTCGGCGGTGAAGCGCGATCTTCTCGGAGACTTCGTCGGTCGCGTCGATGGTGAGCTTCAGGACGCGCACCGCGTCAGGCCAGCGGTTCATCTCCTCGTACTCGGTGAGAAGCGCGTCGAGCGCCCGACGGTTGCCAGGCGCGAATTCCAGGACGGATTGCCAGGCGCTGATCACCTTCGACGGGGCTCGCAGCTCGTCCTTGTAGATCCGGATGATCTCGTCGAAGAGGGCGAAACGCGACGCCTCATCCTCGTCGGGTACTCGGGCCAGGCGCTCCTTGAGCAGGTCCACCATGGAGTGCCACTTGCCCACCTTCGGATAGAGACGTCCGAGGGCTTCATTGGCGTCGCGGTCTTGCGGCTCCTCCTGATGAACGGCTTGCCAGAAGGTGACGGCCCGCTCCGGTTGCCCGTGCTCATCGGCCAGGCGACCGAGCGTTCGCTTCACCGCGAGCGGGTCCTCCCCGGGTCCTCGTTCGCTGTCCGTGAGAAACTGCTCCAGACGTCTCCAGTTCTTCTGCGCCGTGTAGAAGCCCACGTAGAACTCGCGGACCAGCTCGGGTTCGGGCGCCTGCCCCTCGATCTTGCGGAAGCAACTCTCG
Source organism: uncultured Pseudomonadota bacterium (assembly GCA_937897815.1). Taxonomy (GTDB): domain Bacteria; phylum Myxococcota_A; class UBA9042; order PHBI01; family CALCNF01; genus CALCNF01. Next base: position 7,013 of record CALCNF010000011.1, read on the forward strand.
GCGCGTTGGCTCTCACTGAAGTGCCGCCACAGGGAGACACCGTTGCGGAAGTGAAGCCAGTCCGCGAGCGCGCCGTCCTCACAGCCCCTGGCCTTCTGCATGAGCACGCGCATCAGCGGGCTGGACGCGGCGTCCTCGATCCACTCGGGCAGGTGATCGTAGATGGCCTCAAGGCCCTCTCGGTCGTCGGCGTCGATCAGCGCGCGCACGAGCGCGTCAAAGGCCCTTACGTCCTTCGGATTGGCTTCGAACGTATCGAAGAGCTCACTGGTCGACATCAGGCCCCCTCCCCAGGTGGCCGCGCCTAAGCGCATCTGCGTGCGCACATGTACCACGCGCGATCACGCGCGAACAACCGCCGTTTTGCGAACCTCAGTTCAGACGAAAGTGTTGGCGGAGCGCGTCGTGAAATCTGGGGCGATAGGTTCGGATCCTATCCTGGCTTCCTTCAGGCCCAGCTACGCGGTTCGTGAGGAGCACGGCGATGAAGCCGCAGGCGGGGTCCAGCCACACGCTGGTGCCGGTGAAGCCCAGGTGTCCGACCGCCTTGTCGCTCATGAACCGCCCCCCGGAGCTTCCGCTCGGAGAGGGGGTGTCCCAACCGAGCACCCAGGTCGAGCCCTCAGACCTCTGACCCCGATCCCAGAACTCTCGTACGACCCCTCCGTCCAGCCGATCACCGCGGTCCTCGTAGGCCCGGAGCAGCTCGAGGGCCCAGTGGCCGACCTCTGCAGCTGAGCCAAACGCTCCGGCGTGCCCCGCGGCCCCGCCGAGCGTCCAGCAGTTCAGGTCGTGCACGACCCCAGAAAGATGGGTTCTTCGTCTTGGGCATGGTCCCGTAGGCGCGGCGCCCGCGGTCCGACCGAACCGGTCGCTGAGCTCACGAAGGGTTCGCCCATGGACGCGCTCAAGGGCCAGGCCAAGCTGAATGTAGCCGAGATCGCTGTAGACGGTCTTGGGCTCACCGCGCCGCTCCAGGAGGGTCGCGATCCGTCCCTCGACCACACGCCACACCTCGGGATCTCCAGGGGTCCAGCCCGGACTCTCGGCAGTGGCGACGGCCCAGAGGTCCTCCCATGCGGGTAGCCCAGAGCGATGTCCAAGGAGCTCCCGGTAGGTGCGTCGCTGCTCTCCCGCCAACTCCACAGGGTCGTCGAGCTGGTACAGCCCCCGGGATACGTCCTCCATGACCTGGGTCACCACGACCATGGGCTTGGTCAGGGAGGCCAGATCGAACACGGTGTCGGGGTTGGCCTCACCAGCGGCGCCGTGAGCGCGCAGCGCGCCGTCCACGGCGACCCACGCGCTCAGGGCAGGCGCGACGCGATCTCGCAGGCCTTCTTCGAGCAACTCCTGGAGCGCAGAGGCGTCGTCTCGACTCACGAGTTGGGCTCGAACTGGATCGTGGCGTCGCCGTCGACCGAAGCCTCAAGGACCGCGAGGAGCTTCGAGCCCGCCCCGAAGGGCAGGGGCACGTTCTGAGCGTCGTGGCCCACGGGCGCGCCGGTGACCATGGGAAGCCCGAGGGGCTCGAGTCGCTCGCGAACCACGCGAAAGGCGTCCGCAGTCGAGCGTTCGCTCAGCCCCGTGAACTGGCCGATGATGAAGCCGAGAGCGCCCTGGAGCGCCCCGCTCAAGATCAGCTGGGTGAGCATGCGATCGATGGCGTAGGGGGCCTCGCCTACGTCTTCCAGGAGGACGATACGGTCGCGTAGATCAGCCGCCCAAGGTGTCCCGATCAGTGACGTCAACACGGCCAGGTTGCCTCCGGCGATGGGACCACGCGCTCGACCCGGCACCTCGGTGGTGAGGTTCGGGATCGGCGCCGCTTGGCCCGTCTTCCAGGCCAGCTCCAGGCTTGCGCGACTCAGACCGTCCAGACGCGGCAGCTGACTCACCGGCGGGGCGTGCCACGCCGGCCA
>CALCNF010000012.1 GCA_937897815.1 uncultured Pseudomonadota bacterium
AGGCGTGGCGCTTACCCGCGTTGCTCGGCAACCGAATCGCTCGGGCGCGCGGCTCGGAGGCGACCGCCTGGCAGATGTGAGTCCAGGTGTCATCCGTCGAGCCATCATCGATGACCGTGAGGGTCAGGAGGGCGTCTGGGTAGTGGGAGCCGAGCACGGACTCAATGGCGCGTCGTACACCCGAGCCCTCATTAAAGGCCGGGATCAGGACCGTGACCGACGGGAGCGCATCGTCGTCGCGAGCCGGTGCGGGCTCATAACGCCACCAGAGCACCAGCCGGGTCAGGAGGTTCAGGGTGAGCGGCGCGGCGAGGGCGCCCGCTGTGATCAGCGCGAGTTCTTCCACGTGTTCATCATGTGGCCATGAGCGCTTGGGATCCAGAACGCAGACGAGGCCAGCCTGGAATCCCAAGCTGGCCTCGCGTGATTGCCTTGAGCTCTGTGCGAGCGACTACATGCCGCTGATGTAGGCCTCAAGAACCGCGACCTCTTCATCCGTGGGGGCGTTCTGCCCGCCGGGAGGCATGGTTCCGTTGTCGATGCGCGCGACCGAGCACTCGGCCACAGACGCGGTGTCGCCGCACGCGGCTCCATTGCCTGGGGCCTTGGTGAGGGCCGCCTCGTCATCGAGGAAGCACGCGCTGGAGATCGAGCATCCCGCCGCGCCGCCGTGGCATCCGCCGCAGCTGACCTCGAGCGCCGCCGCCACCGCAGCGAAGTCAGGAGCCGCGGGGCCCGCGTCGGGCGCTCCGGCGTCCGCCGACCCGGTGTCGGTCGCCGCGGTGTCACCTGCGGCGGTGTCCGTCGCGGCGACATCGGCGCTGGTCGCGTCAGGCGTGGGGGCTGGCGTCGAGTCATCCGAGCTGTCATCGCCGCAGCCCATGAAGAGGACGCCAGATACGGCGAGCATCAGGGTCATCGTCCGAAACGTGGTGCGCATAGCTCTACTCCAAAGTGTGTGTGGGGTGCATGTGCGATCTAGAGAGTGCCACGGCTGCTCCATGGTCGCCAATTCCACTCTCTCGGGTGCGCGCCCCGTGCAAAATCAGATCACGCGGTCGTTGCCGCCATCGATGGGGACCTGGGCCCCCGTGGTGCTGGCGAAGAGAGGGCCAGCCATCGCCGCCGCGAGCGCTCCCACCTGGCTCGCGCGGACCTCCACCTGGAGCAGGTTCAGTCGCTTGTACTCGTCGACGGTCAATCCGTAGTGGGCTGCCCGCGCCGAGATCTTGTCCTCGTCCCAGAGGTTCGTGTCGAAGACCTTATCCGGGTGGATCACGTTCACGCGCACGCCATCCCGCGCGAGCTCAAGGGCCGCGACGCGCGCCAGCTGCGTCACGCCAGCCTTGGCGGCCGAGTAGGCGCTCACGCCGGGCCCCGGCGCCGGGACGTTCTTGGAGCCCACGACGATCACCGCCGGGTCGAGTCCGAGCTTCAGGAAGGGGGTCGCCGCGCGCAGAGTCTTCTGGTGGCTCGTGAGGTTCAGGTCGAGCACCTGGCTCCAGATACCGTCGTCGGTCTGCTCGATCGTGCGGCTGGGCGGGAAGCTGCCCGCGTTCGTGACCAGGATATCGAGCCCACCGAACTGAGCGACGCAGGCCTCGATGGACGCGTCGAGCGCCTCCGAGTCCGTGACATCGCACACGCGGCCCACCGCGTCTGCAGCGTCATAGCGCTCCACCACGGAGGGCGAGATATCCAGGACCATCACCGCCGCGCCGTCTCCGCGCAGGGCGTCCGCGATCTCGGCTCCAATACCGCCGGCGCCTCCGGTGACGAGCGCGATCTTGCCCGCGAGCGGCTTCCGCGCTCCGCCCTTGCGGAGCTTCGCCTGCTCCAACTCCCAGTACTCGACATCAAAGATGGAACCGGGGTCGAGGGGGCGCCAGCCGCCGGCGGCCTCCGCCCACTGGATGGCGCGGCAGGGGTGGCGCGCGATGTCCGCGATCTGTCCTGCTCGGGCGCAGGACTCCCCGAAGGCCACGACACCCTGACCGGGCACCACACCCCAGCGTGGAGCGGGGTCGAGGGCCTTGAGGTCCTCGTTGCCGTGGGCTTCAAAGTAGGCTCCATAGGCCTCGGCGTACCCGTCGAGGGCGCCCTCGATGTCGTCCCCGATCGTCACGCCCGTGCGCTTGGTGCGAATCACATGATCCGGGGTGATGGGGCCCCGGCTGATCAGGTCCTCGACGGGGTCCAGGTTTGCGAATCCCCGGGCCTCCGCGGACGTGTCGAGGCGGGTGATCATCGCCTTTCCGGCGCGACGACTCACGGCGCGTCGGAGGGTGGCCAGGCGGGTGGCATCCAGGGTGACCGGATCGCTCGAGGTCGCGATGGCGTCCAGCGCGCCGAGCTCCGCGAGGGCCGCCTCGGCCTCGTCCACGATGGTGATCATTCGCTCGTAGCTGGTCTTGGCGTCCTCGGCGAAGGTGAACACCCCATGTCGAAGGAGGATGATCCCCTCGATGGAGGACCAGTCCAGGTCGCGCGTCGCCGCCTGCATCTGCTTTGCGAGGACGAAGCCCGGCATCTCATAGGGCAGGATCAACACCCGGTCACCGTAAAGGGCTCGCAGGCGCTCCTCTCCGTCGGGGAGGTGGCTCATGGCGACGACCGCGTCCGCGTGGGTGTGATCGACCCACGCGCTCGGGATCAGCCCGTGGACCACCGCCTCGATCGATGGGTTCGGTGCGCTCGGGTTCAGGAGGGCGACGCGCTGCTCTCGGACCAGATCAGTGTCCGAGAGGGCGTCCATCTGGGCCATACGCAACAGCACATCCAGACGGACAGGACTGAACCCCGCGGGTTCGATCGTCGCCAGGTCCCAGCCGCTGCCCTTCACATAGAGGACATCGGTCGGGTTTCCGAAGAAGTCCGGCTCTGTCACCTTGACCGACGTGTTGCCCCCGCCGTGCAGGACCAGGGACGGCTCCGCCCCAAGGAGACGAGACGTGTACGCTCTCAAGGCGACGGTGTTCGTTCCGCAGGCGCTCGCTTCCGCGTCACTCCAAAGACTCTGCATGGCTCTCCTCCTGACTCAGGAGGGGACGTTAGAGAAGATCGGCGAGGTCGGCAATGCCTTGCGTGCGCCCGAGCACACGTGGAGGCGACTCGCGCGCGAGCTTGACGCTTGCAAGGCCCCCCCCTACCGTGCTCACTGGAGCACAATTCTATGACAAGGCAATTCATCGGAGCCCTGGCCCTCGTGGTGGCCCTCACGTGCGCGCAGGCGCCGCAAGCGAACGCTCGCGCGGCGCGAAGCGTGAGCGCCGCGGACCGGATCGAGGCCCTCGCAGCCGAGGCCAGCGAGCTGGTGCGCGCCGGGCAATTCCATCGGGGAATAGCCCGTTACGAGGAGGCGTACCGCATCGAGCCGGCCGCCGCGCTGCTCTACAACATCGCCTTCGTCTACGATCGCAAGCTCGACGACCCGAGGAGCGCTCGAGAGTACTACGAGCGCTATCTCGTAGCGCCGGACGCTGAAGCCGACGGCAGCGCCAGGGCGCGGGACCGTCTCCTGGACCTGAACGCGCGGATCCGAGAGCTGGACAGTCCGCCGCCTCCCGCGACGGAACCGGCGCCGAGCGCGAGCGCTGCCGGGCTGCACGTCGTGAGCCATGAGTCATCGAAGGGGGACTCCTGGGGATGGGCGCTTATGGGGACCGGAGCTGTGGCCATCGCCGTGGGAACCGGGTTTCACCATATGGCGGGAGAGAGCGCCGATCTTGCGAACCGGTCTCAGGGGACCGACCGAACGATCCTGGCTGCGCGGGTCAAGGACCAGGAGCTGATCGGCTGGTCGGCTCTGGGTCTCGGCGCCGGGCACCATCTCGCCGCTGCACTACGACGAGACGGACAGCTACCTCGTGCA
>CALCNF010000013.1 GCA_937897815.1 uncultured Pseudomonadota bacterium
GCCCAACTCTCGCACCCGTTCAGCGACGCGGCGGGCGGTGAGCGCTCCTTCTATCTCTCGGTGTCCGAGAGCTACGACCCCGAGAAGCCCGCGAGGCTCTACTTCGGCTACGCCGGGACCAACTGGCTCGGCGCTCAAATTCAGCCCTATCTGGGTCTCGAGGGCCAGCCCACCCATGAGGGTGAGATCTACGTCTACCCAGACGTGCGGTGGAGGGACTTCCCAGGCTGGGGGAACCTGGGGGGCTGGCTCCTCGGGCCACACGCGACACCGGCCGACGGCATGGAAGATCTCGAGTTCACTCGGGAGCTCTTCACCTTCATCACCGGGCGCTACTGTGTCGACCCCGACCGCGTCTTCGCCACGGGCCACAGCTGGGGCGGTGATATGGCCGCGGTGGTCGGCTGTTTTCTCGGTGACCTCTTCCGCGCGGTCGCTCCGGCCGCGGCGAACCGGCCCTACTGGTTCGAGCCAGCCGCCGGGGTCATGGCCTGCGAACCGAGGGCGGCCGTCTGGACCTTCTTTGGGCAGGCCGACGAGCACTTCACGGGCCAAGCCTACCCAGGAGAGTTCGGCGCCCAGCAGGTCGCCTTCTGGCGCGCCGAGCACGGCTGCGGGGAAGGGGTCACTCCCCTGCCGGGGTTGAACGAGGAGTGCGAGCGCTACGAGGGGTGCGCGGAGGACACGCGCTATTGCCTCTACTCGGCCGAAGCCGGGCATCAGATCCCCGGCTACTTTTCGAGCGCGATTCTAAGTTGGTTTCGAGCGTTCTAGGAGCGCAGCGCGCCGCTCATCGCGGCTCCGGCGGCTCAGAATCCCGGTGGGGTCGCGTTCATCATGGCGTGAACCAGTCCTGAAGGCAGAGGTGGCCCGTGGCGAGGATCTGCTTGAGCGGCACATCTCCCGGGTCCACGGTGTGAACGATGCTGAACCAGTCGGTCAGCGGCAGGTCGCAGAAGCCCTCCTGCGTGTAGCAGAGGGCGTGTGAATCGATACCGATGCTCTCGATCTCATCGCACGGGGTGTTCGCGTCGGTCTGCGCGTCCAGGGTCTCCACGAGACACTCTCGGACGTCCGCCATCCACGCCTGGCCCGCCGGGCTGAGGCCGCTCTCCGTGACGGAGCTGAACTTGTTGCAGTACCGGCCGACGTAGCCCTCGAGGTAGCCATCCGGGCCACACTGAGACTGGGCTTCACGACAAGCGTAATACCCGCATTGGCCGCAGCCATCGGTCTGGAGCCAATCGATACATGAATCACCGGGTCCAGGGATGGGCGACCCTCCGGGGAGCAAGCAGGAAGGGGTGCCGCAGGCGAACTTGAAGCCGAGCTTGCATGCGAACCAGCTGCCCGGCCACGAGGTGTCCGTGGCCTCGGTCAACGTGATCGGCCCGCCACCCGAGGAGCTGGACGATGCAATGGCGATCAACCCGGCGCTGGCCAGGGCCTCCGGGAGCTCTCCACAGTCAAGGTCGAGGAGGTCCGCGGCCAGCTCGGGCGTGCAGCCCTCGATGAACTGCGGACCGCCCTCGCCACCGCACGCCTGCAAGTAGGCGTCTGCGAAGGCGCAGAGCTCGGCGGGCTGACCCTCGACCGTCGTAGACGGCCCTGGCGTCGGCTCACACCCCATCAGCAGGGCGGCGACCACCATTGGCATCAGCGTGTTGAGAGCGTATCGGCCAGTCATTGAATTCCCCTCGGCTGTTCGTTTTCTACTGATGAGTAGATAACAGGCCTGAATGAGGGGCGCAAGGGACCGGCCTCAGATATTCGCTCCCACCCAAAAAAAAGAGCGGGCGGCCGGCTACTCTTCTTGTAGCCGGCCGTCCGCTCAGAGGGGGACGATCCCGAGATCGACGGACGTGCTCAGGTGAGCTCGAGTCGCGCCGGCGGGGACCAGATGGAGACCTCAACACCATCCTCGATGCTGTCGCTGTACTCCATGCGGGTCGCGTAGTGGGTGCTCTCCATGTGCTCCGCGGTCCGGACGTACTCCAGATACTCAGAGAGCGTGTTCTCGAAGATGCCCACGTTGTCTGCGACGATCCGAGCCCCGGGCGAGAGAAGACCCAGGGTCTCCAATCGGCGCAGGTCGGGAAGGTAATCATCCTTCCAGTGGTCAATGAAGACGACGTCGAAGGTACCCTCGAGCATGGGGATCTGCTCCTTGGCGCTGCCCACTCGGATGTCGACGCAAGGCGTCAGACCCGCGTGATCGACGACGCGACGCGCCATCTCAGCGTTCTTGGGGGAGAGCTCAAGGCTCGTGAGCGAGCCACCCTTGAGGGCGATCTCCTTGCCGATGAGCACGGCTGAGTAGCCGCAGTAGGCTCCGAGCTCCAGGCAACGAGTGGGACCTTCGCCCTGGAGGGCGTTGACGAGGACCTCGCCCTTCTCCTCGCCGACGTTCATCAAGAAGCGGTGCTTGAGCGCGTACTCGTCCATGGTCTCGATAACGCTCTCAGGGTCACCGACAGTCGCGTTGGCTTCCACATAGCGAGTCACGGACAGCTCACGGCTACCGGCTCCGGAAAAGAACGCCCGAAGGACGCGGAACAGCTCCATGAGTCCGAACTGGAGCCATTGGAGGGCATTTCTACGGTGAATGGTAATGGGGATCATAAGAGACTCCTGGAATCAGGCAGCGTACGTGCTGCGCTTCGAGGGTGCTGGACGCTCGTGAACGAGCGTGTCGCTGACGGGAGCATCAGCAGGTAGGAACGGAGTAAAGGGAGGGACCTCCTCCTGACGGAGGACGAGCTCGAGGACACCGGGTCCTCGATCTCCCCATGCGTCGTACGAGGCGAGCGCGCTCTCCAAACCTGCACGCGTCTGGGCCGAACCGATCCAGAGCTGGCTTGGAGAACCGAGGCCTCGTGCGACATCGGCAACGTTGACGTCCGCGTACTGCGAACATTCGATGCGGCTGTCGAAGAACAGCTGCTGACGAGTGACGCACATTCCGTGCGCGCCATTGTTGAAGACTACGAACAAGATGGGGAGCCCGAGATCCACTGCGGTGTGAATCTCAAGGCCGAGCAACAGGAACGCACCGTCACCACACAGGACAATAGAGCGCTGTCCTCCCTGGCTCCCGAGCTGGGCACCCACCGCGGCAGGAATCGCGTAGCCCATGCCCCCCATGCCGAGGGCGATGGTGGTGCTGGTGTCCTCGGGAATCGAGAGATAGTGGAGCGCGCTCGCGGCGCAGTTGCCCGCATCAAAGAGCAAGTGCCCTCCACCTGGAAGCGCGCCCTGAAGCATGGCGAGCGCCTCAGATTGAAGCAGCGCGTCTGGCGGGCAAGCGTTGGCCTCGGTGAGCCGAGTAGGAGCTGCGAGCTGCGGCAGGAACCGCTGGTGCACGTAGCCCTCCGGGCGCGACGCGCCGACGAGCCGCACTGGCCAGCGATCGGCCAGAGCTTCGATCGTCTTCTGAAGCCCTCCCTCCACGCACTTGGCCTTAGGGAATCGCTCGGTGACACATGAGGTCTCCACGTCCACAAACCAGACGTCGCAACGCTCCAGCGCCGCCTGAATCGGAGCGCTGAGCATCAACTCCATGCGACTACCGACCACGAGGATCAGATCCGCTTCCTCGTTGATATAGCGATGCGTGGAGGGATGCCCTGCGGTGCCGATCACGCCGAGATAAAGCTCGTCCGAGTTGGGATAGGCGCCCACATCCGAGAGCGTCGTCGCGACAGGAATCTGCGCCCGGCGCGACAGGGCGACAACGGCGTCATCAGCTCCGTCCTGTCGGGTCCCTGCCCCCGCGATCA
>CALCNF010000014.1 GCA_937897815.1 uncultured Pseudomonadota bacterium
AAGCCGATGGCCACGAGCCAGACCAGGGCGGCCAACCCCAGGAGGATACCGGCAGCTCGCAAGAGGGCAGGAACCGGCTCCTCGAAGGCCGACTCGACTCCCGCGCTGGGAGGGGCGACCGAACCCCCTTGAAGTCGATGCCACATGCGCATCGCGTCCACGTCCACATGATCGTGGCGCGTCGCGACATCGAGGGCGGCCAACGCCTCATGATGTCGTCCGCGCCGCCAGGCGTCGCGCGCTCCCTGAACCCAGACGCGCGGCTCCTCTGGGTGGGCTCGGATCAAGCGCGGGGCCTCACCTTCGCGCACCTCAGCGCACCCGGCGCATGGATGTCCCTGGGGCTTGGCCTCGATCGGCTCCCTGCCCTCGCGCGCGGCGCGCGAGAGAGCCCTGCCCTCCTGGACGACCTGCGCCCGCTTCACGTCCACGCGGATCGCGGGTCTGGTGACGGGCGGACCGCGGCTGCTCGCCGCCATCCAAGGGAGCTTCGTTTGCGACACGCGATCGCGAATCGCCGCTGCGTCATTCTCCGAGAGTCCCTCGGGGAGCTGGATCGTCTCCCGGGTCAGCGCGACTTGATGCCGCTCCTTCGTCGGGCTCAGGAAGTCCATGCTGACCCGCTCGCCGTCGATACGAATGGATCCAGCCTTCCAGCCAGTCGCCGACTCGATCTCCGCGCTCAAGCGCTTCACTGCGCGCTCGGAGCCTGGGCCCAGCACCCAGGTTGGCCCCGTCTTCGACTCCGGGGCTCCCACGAGGAGCAGCGCGAGTCCGATCCAGGCGGGCGCCATCAGGAGGAGCGTCTCCGACGCCAGGCGACAGTCCCACCGATGAGCACGACCAGGGTGATGATCACCCAGTGCAGGGGCGGCGCGCGGGTCTTCTCACCGACCACCTTGCTCTCGGTGTGCTCGCGAAAACGGGGATGCTCCCACGGGCCCTCGCAGGTCTTGGTGCCCTCCCGCTCGCAGGTCTCAAGGAGCTCAATCATCTTATCGACCCGCCGCTCCTTCTCCGGATTGGCGAGGATGTTCACACCGGTCGGCGCCATATAGCGGCCGAGATCCTCAATGGCCTGCTTCCGGTTCGTGTCGCGCAGGATCTCCGCTCGGCAATAGAAGATGTCTGGATCGGGGATCGGCCGCGTTGAGATTCGGTTCAGGCGCTCCATCGCCGCTTCGACCCCGCCCTGGTTGAAGTCGTTCATCGCCAGGTAGATGTGAAGGCGACCCTGGTGGTCCATCTCCTTTTCCACCAGCCTCAGCAGGCGAGAGGACTCCTCAAACGCGTTGGCGTAGTGCTTGACCACACCCAGCAGGAAGGTGACCAGGCGATCGTCGGGCGTCTCCTTGTGCCGACGCGCATACTCCAGGGTCTTTTCCGCTCGAAACTCCGGGTTTCGAAGCACCGTGCTCAGGAGAACTCGAATCACGCCTGTCTGGTCGGGGTTTCGTCGAGCGACGCTCTCCAGGATGGGCGCGGCCTCTCGATACACCTCGTTGGCCGAGAGAGCGGTCGCCGCGAGTTGAAGCAGCTCATCGTTGTCCGGGAAGCGCTCAATGATCTGCCGCGCGATCTCGAGAGCCTCAGGCTTTTGGCGCTGATCAAGGCGCAGGTGCAGGGCGCTCTCCCAGGCCCGCACGCAGCTCGGGTCACGCTTGAGGATGCTCTCCACGACCTCCAGAGCGTCCTTGGGTCGCTCCAGGGACGCCAGCAGCCCCGCGACCGCGACCGCCTTGCAGACACCTTCGTCGGGGAGATCCTTCACCGAGGCGAGCACAGCCAGCTCCACGTTCTCCAGCAGGGAGATGGCGAGTTGATCGACGGGGGACTCACTCTGAATCGAACGCGCGGTCTTCACGGAAGCCTCGACCTGTCCCAGCTGTCGCTGGAGCAGCGCGACCTCCAATCGAACTCCAGCGCTCAGGTCTTTCGGGAGATCAACCAGCCGCTGCTGCGCGCCGCTCACGTCCTCGATCGCCTTCAGGTACCGCGCGTGGCTCAGCGCGGCTTGTGCAGCCTCGTCGCGCGCTCGCTGCTCCGCCTGGTCCGTCTCGGCCCCGCCCCCCACGGACCTCCACGGGAGCTTCAAAGGGTGAGCCTCCAAGCGCTTGAGCAGCGCGCTCTTCAGCGCCAGCGACGCGGGCGTCGACGGAGCTGCGACCGCGAGCTCACCGGCGAGCGTGGCGCCCTTGGGCGCGCCGTCGGGGTGCACCATCGAGACCGTCGCCGACACCTCACCTGACTTGGCGCGTCCGATGATGAGGACCTGCCGATCCTCGATCTTCGCGCTCAGGGTCAAGCCGTTGAGCTGTCCTCCCTGGAGGGTCACGAACTTGCGCACAGCCGGCTCGGCGGTTGGAGGCAAGACCCAGGCCGGCGCAACTCCACTCAGGAGGAGCCCGGTCAGGGTGATGACGATCGGAAGAGACAGCCCCATGGGGTGCTGAGCCTAGCACGCGCGCACGTGGGCGCAATCCGACGTGCGCGAGACCCGGAACGTCACTCCCGGGAGAAGCGGCCTCGGGCAAGCTGACTTCGGACGCTCAACCTCGTCCTTGACAGGGGATCGTTCGCTGGGCACCTTCCCGGCAACCCTCAGAATCCAATGCCTTCCTGAGTTCTTTTCAGGTCCGAAAAGACACGGCATGCGAATAATGGAGTCCTCGATGATCCGCTTTCTTCTCGTGAGCCTGCTGGCCCTCGTTCTCTCTGCCGGCTGTGAGGTCATTGATGAGCCTCTCGACGGCGACGCATCGGCGCCGGACATCACGGCTGACGTGAGCAGTGACGTCCAGGTCGACGGCGGCGACGTGCCTGGGGACTTCGATTGTGAGCAGCTGAACTGTGAGGACGGCCTCGAGTGCACCACGGACTCATGTGCCGTCGAGACCGGCTGTGTCCACGAGCTTCGCGCTGACTTCTGCCTGATTGAAGGGGCTTGCGCCGAGAACGGAGCGGCCGCCGGCGACGATCCCTGCAGCATCTGCAGCGTGGAGGACTCTCAAGACGCCTGGACCGCTCAAGCCGATGGCGGCGCGTGTGAGGACGGAGACCTCTGCACTACTGGTGAGCTCTGCTCGGAGGGACTGTGCGCGGGTGGAACGCTCCTGGCGTGCGATGACGGATTCCCCTGCACGGTGGACAGCTGTGATGAGGAGACAGGCGAGTGCCGCTTCGACCTGGAGCCAGACTTCTGCCTGATCGACAGCGTCTGCGTAGCCTCGGGCGAATATGAGCCCGGGAGCATGTGCGCCTGGTGCCAGCCAGAGACGTCGCTCGACAGCTTCTCCTTTTACGACGGCACCTGCGACGATGCAGACCCCTGCACCCTGGACGACGTCTGCGCCTCGGGCGTTTGCGTCGGACAGGCCCTGGAGTGCGGTGAGGACCTGGAGTGCGCCACCTTCTCCTGCGTCGAGGGCGCCTGCGTGGTCGATCTTGAGGAGGACTCCTGCCTCATCGAGGGAGCCTGCTACGCGAGCGGCGAGACGAGCGAGGACAACTCCTGCGCGTCCTGTCAGCCCGAGTTCAACGCCGAAGACTGGAACAACGTAAAGGACGGCGAGACCTGCGAAGACGGCGATCTCTGCACCACCGGCGAGGCCTGCGTAAGCGGAGCCTGCGAGGGCGCGGAGCCCGTGGACTGTGAGGACGGGGGCGACTGCACCGAGAACTGGTGTGATGAGGAGTCCGGCGAGTGCATGTTCTCCCTTGAGGACAACACCTGCGTGATCGACAGCACGTGCTACGCGGCTGACGCCACGAACCCCCAGAACTCCTGCCAGCTCTGCGCGCCCGCGGCCGCCGTGATCGTGTGGACCGACGCCCCGGACGGCGCGCCCTGCGGCAACAGCGGCACCTGCGTCGATACGGTCTGCGAGGGAGACACGGCCACCGGCGACGTATGTGACTTCGCCTTCACGGTCGATCCCGAGTCCCTCCCGACCGTCCTCGAAGGTGACAACACTGGCTTCGAGGCGAACTACACGGCGTGCGGTGCGACGGGCCAGTACCCCGACGTTGCCTACAGCTTCACCCCGGCCGTAACCGGAATCTACTCCCTGGGCATGCCCCAGATCGAGGAGCTGCAGGGTGCGAGCCTGGTCGGCGTGACTGCGGACTGCGGCTCAATCGCCCTGGAGAGCGAAGAGGCGCCCCAGTGCATGCTGAGCTTTGACTTCTCCGTGAACGGAGGAGGGGAGCTCTCTATCAACCTTGAGGCGGAGACCACCTACACCTTCATCGTCAGCAGCGTCGACGAGAGCCAGGTCGGCGCTTACGCGCTCACCCTGAGCGCCCCCTGCGTTCCAGCGTGCGAGGAAGGAGTCTGCGGCGAGGATTCGAGCGACGGATGCGGAGGCACCTGCGGATGCGACGACGACCAGGTCTGCGTCGATGGAGCGTGCTGTGAGCCCTCCTGTGATGGAGTGGCCTGCGGAGAAGACGCCGACGACGGCTGTGGCGGAGTCTGCGGCTGCGAAGACGGAAGCGTCTGCCTCGACGACACTTGCTGCGAGACCACCTGCGATGGAACGACCTGCGGCGCGACCTCCGATGGCTGCGAGGGCGCGTGTGTTTGTGATGAGGGCTTCTTCTGTGTGCTCGGCGCCTGCCAGGAGCAGGCCGAGGGACAGACCTGTGAAGAGTCCTTTGTGATCGACGCGTCGAACCTGCCCGTGACCATCGCGGGAGACAACACCGGCTACTCCAACGACTACGTGACGTGCAGCGGCTCCGGGAACCAGTCCGGTGACGCGGTGTACAGCTTCACCCCCAAGGCCTCAGGGATCTACCTCATGGGGATGCCCGGATACGTGAGCTTCGAGCACGCGAGCATGCTCAGCATAACGACCGACTGCGGGGAGCTCCTGCTCGAGGCGGGCGGGTTCTCCCCCGATTGCGCGCTGTCCCATGACTTCATCAACTCGACCGGTGAGGGCGTCCCTGTGGAGCTGGAGGCCGAGACGACCTACTTCATCATCATCGACTCCTATGATGCCAGCGAGATCGGACCCTACAGCCTGAGCGTCAGCGACCTCTGTACGCCCCAGTGTGATGAGATCTCATGCGGCGGTGGTGACGGCTGCGGAGGGACCTGCGGCTGCGCCGAAGGCGACACCTGCTTCGAGGGCGCCTGCTGCAAGACGTCCTGTGACGGCGAGAAGTGTGGCGGCGATTACCCCGATGGGTGCGGTGGCTTCTGCGGATGCGACGAGGGTCAATCCTGCTTTGATGGCTCGTGCTGCGAGCCGGTGTGCGACGGCGTGACCTGCGGTTTCGAGAGCAGCGATGGATGCGGCGGTTTCTGTGGCTGTGGGGACGGAGAGTCCTGCTTTGAAGGGCTGTGCTGCCAAGCTCAGTGCGACGGTGTGACGTGCGGCGCCGAGACCGATGACGGCTGTGGGGGCTCCTGCGGGTGTCTCCCAGGCGCCTTGTGTGTCGACGGAGCGTGCTGCACCCCCGAGTGCAGCGAGACGACGTGCGGGCTCAACACGGATGGCTGTGGCGGCAACTGCGAGTGCGGTGACGGGCTGAGCTGCATCGACGGCGGCTGCTACGAGTCCGATCAGGGAGACAACTGTGACGACGCCTTTGAGGTCGGCGATCTCCCGTTCAACTATTTGGGAAGCACCAGCACCGCCGGTGATGCGTACAGCGTCGCGGCCGATGTCTGCCCCAACGTATCGTCGGGCGTCGGGGATGACGCTGAGGACCAGGTCTTCGTGCTTGAGGCGCCGGCCTCCGGCTTCTACTCCATTGAGTTGACCTCTCTGTGGGACGCGGCCCTGTACATCACGACAGACTGCGCGAACCTCGCGGAGTCCTGCATCGGCGGGGCCGACAATACGGGTGGCTCCAACGTGGGCGCCGTGGAGTCGACCGTGGTGGACCTCGAGGAGGGCCAGGTCATCTTCATCATCGTCGACGGATACAACTCCGTCGCGCAGGGCCTGTTCGAGCTCACGATCAGCGAGCCGTGCGTCGCCGTGTGCGAGCCGGGCGTATGCGGGGCCAACTCGAACGGCTGCGGAGGTGACTGCGGCTGCCTCGAAGACGAGCTGTGCATTCTCGGCCAGTGCAGTGATGAGTCGTTGGGCGACACCTGCGCCGCCCCAATCGTCATCGAGCCCGAGCTCCTGCCAGTGGACGTGCCGGGTGACAACACCGGCTATGAGAACGACTATACGTTCTGCGGAGGCTTCGCTGGCGATGACGAGCCGGACGTAGCGTACAGCCTCACCCCGGCGGTCACCGGTGTCTACTCGTTCGGGATGCCCGGCTACAGCAACGGCCAGGGAGCGAGCCTCCTGGGCATCACGACCGACTGCGCGGACCTGCTGCCTGGCGCCGGTTCACAGTGCCTCGCGTCCAAGGACTACTACGGCACCGGCGGAGCGGATTTTGACGTCACCCTGGAGGCGGGAACGACCTACTTCATCGTGATCGACAGCTACGCAGCCGGGGAGATCGGCGCCTACACCTTCTCGGTGAGCGCTCCGTGCGAGCCGACGTGCGAGGCGGGCACCTGTGGGGCCGACGGCTGCGGCGGCTTCTGCGGATGTGAAGAGGGCCAGTCCTGCTTTGAGGGTCTGTGCTGTGAGCCCCTTTGTGACGGCAGCTCCTGCGGGTTCGGCTCGGACGACGGGTGCGGAGGCTCCTGTAGCTGCGGAGAGGGAACCACCTGCTTCGAGGGAGTCTGCTGCGAGCCCCAGTGTGATGGGAGCGCCTGCGGAGCGAACTCGGACAACGCATGCGGCGGCGTGTGCGGATGTGATGAGGGCACCTCATGCTTCGAGGGCGCGTGCTGCGCGCCCACGTGCGATGGGCTCACCTGCGGTGACGACCTGGACGGATGTGGTGGAAGCTGTGGCTGTGACGACGGCAACGTCTGCGTCGAAGGGACCTGCGCGGCCGCCGGAGAGGGCGATCAGTGTGGCACGGCCTTCCCGGTCACCTTCGATGACGCGGGCAGCTTCTCCTTTGATGGAGACACCAGCGACGCCGGGTCGGATTACGGCTACGGCAGCGGAGACTGCCCCGGAGAGACCTCGAGCTGGGGCAACGGCTCCAAGGACGAGGCCTTCCTCCTGACCGCCACGGTCGAGGGTGACTACCTGGTCACGTTGGACGCGGACTTCGACTCCAACCTCTTCGCGGTCACGGACTGCGCGGATGTGAGCGGCACCTGCCTCGCAGCCGACGAGCAGATGACCGTCGAGAGCATCACCCTGACTCTGACCGCCGGCGAGAGCGCTTACGTGATCGTGGACGGCTGGAAGAACAGCGGAGATGTATCAGGCACCTACAGCCTGACCATCACCGCACCTTAGGGCGAAGAAGAGAATGGAGACCCCTGAGTACAGACCGTCAGCTCAGGGGTCTCCGGCTCGCTTAGAGCGGTGAGACCGTGACGAGGACCTTGTCGATCTTCACGAAGGCGTTCGCGTGCCAGTACGCCCGGGTCTCCATGGCGTTTCCAGTGAGCCCGTCGATGTCCACGAGCAGGGTGAAGGCCTCGTAGGCGAAGGGCTCTGCGAAGTCGTCCCGATGGACCGCGAGGCTACCAAGGGCCACCCCCGCGGTGGCGTCATAGACGTCGAGCGTGAGGGTGAGCTCCGAGTTCGCGTCGTTGTTGTCGATCATCGCGATGAAGCTCACTGTGGCGCTCACGCCAGACCAATCAGTGGCGTAGGGACCGTAGATCAGGTGGCCGGGTCCGTGGTCCGCCGTGTTGGCCGACCAGCCGTCGGGCTCGGACTTCCCGGTGCCGTGAAAGAGGTCGCTCTCCGCCTCGTAGACGAGCTCCTGGGTGGGCAACGGCTCTCCAGGTAAGGTCAGGCGCCGGCGGGCCTCCGGGCTCAGGCTGTTGGACGGGATGGGCAGGGAGAGCCCTCCATGGAGCAGCCCGCCACCCATCTCCAGGCCACCGTGGACCTTACACAGGCAAAAGCCGACGTCGTCGTTATCGGAAGCCCCCACGTGGGCGAGCCGGGCCGTCTGGCCGGCGACCTCTCCAGGATACTGGCTTAGAGCGATCGGCTGCCCGACCCACCCGAAGACCTCGTCTCCGGAGGTCAGCGCGACCTGGTGGTCATTCCAGGTGCTCTTGAAGAGCTGAAATCCGTGGCTCGGGTCAAAGAGGTCCGCCTCCTCGGGACGAATCCACCGATCCAGGGCCTTGAGCGGATGGGGATCGGGCCACGTGGTCATGACGAACCCGCCGATCAGGCTCATCGGTCCCGTAAAGGCCGGGTTTTCAGCCGGATTCCGGAACTGCGCCAGGCGGTCAAAGGAAGGGTCATCGCCACGGAGCTCATAGCCCAGGCGCAAGAACACGGTGCGACGAACGCCG
>CALCNF010000015.1 GCA_937897815.1 uncultured Pseudomonadota bacterium
ATGTTCGGCTACTCGACGGTGCTCCGGTCCGCTACCCAGGGCCAGGCTGAGTTCACGATGGAGTTCGAGAAGTACGCGCCCGTGCCCTCCGAGAAGGCCACTGAGCTTCGCGAGAAGTTCGAGTCCAAGCTCGACATCGAGGATGACGAGTAGGCCTCGGCTCAGGCCGAACGTTCTAGCGTTTCACGCAGCGGGGCGAGCCAGCGATGGCTCGCCCCCTTTGCGTTTGGGCTTTCTATGGAACCCGGCTCAGGCCTAGTCCTCACAGATCTCAGCGTCGATATCAGACCATGCCGCGTAGTTCCCCTTCGTCGGATCACCGCAGCCAAAATAGGTCACTGAGTTCAGGCCAAACTCGAATGCGTCGTCCTCTGGTGCGATCACCAGGGACGTCACCGTGCCCTCCGACGCGTCGTACAGACGGAACGAGATCGGGCCCAGGCCCACCCCTTGATTGGCGACCTGGATGGGGACGGTCGCGAACTGATCGATCGCGCTCTCACCGCCCGAGAGCATCGTGAAGCCCACGTTGTCCTCGCCCACGAATGCGCCCAAAGCGTCGCCAGCCTCAAAGGGCACAGCGTAGAAGAGCGCCCACGCCTGACTCTTTGAGGCGTCCACGAAGCCCGGGTTGTCCCAACCCTCTGGGACCGCGTAGGTGCACGACTCGTCGCTGACCTCAGCCAGGGGGTCGTAGTTATCGGCGTCCGGATCGGTGCAGCCGTACGCGTAGGGGTCCTCTCCATCGCTGCCCGCGCAGACGAACCTGAAGTCGCCGATCGCCTCCTTGGGCCGCACCTCATAGCCGTCGTTCGGCTTGAACTCCGTGAGGCTCCCGATCCAGGTCTCGTCGGGGAGGAACGCGGCGATCCCCTGACCTACCCACTGCTCGAAATCAGAGGCGTACTCTCCCATGGCGGCCTCGATGGCGGTCGCGTCCTCGCAAGGGAACGAGACGCTCTCCACATTGGGGCTGAGCTGATAGGCGATGTCCGGATCGGTCGCCGTCCCCTCAAGAGGCACTGCCAACCAGTCGACGCCGTCGGGAAGATCCAACGTGATCCAGTACCCCGCCGTGCGCTCGAGCCGCAGGTTACCCACGAATTCACCATCACCGCCCCACGGCACCGCGATCGTGCCCTCACCCATGATGCGGATGACGGATGCCGCGGCGTCCCCCAGGACGTTCCAGAGCCCCGTGTCTTCAGGCAGGCGAGAGAAGCTCACGAGGTTGTTCCCGTCTTCGAGGAGCAGGCATTCATTGGACTGGACCGGCTCATGGGCGCAGCCCTCCTCTGGGCTGCACGAGTCGTAGGTGCACGGATTGCCGTCATCGCAGGACTCGCCCTCCAGACCCACGCACTCAGCGCCCGCGCACGGGATCGTGCACAGAAAATGATCCACGTAGCAGTTGTCGTTGGCCCCTCGAACGAATCGATACGGCACGTTCGGCGCGAGATCGACGCAGACCGCCTCCCAGCCGCCCGCAGGGACCTTCACCGAGGACATGGGGAAGCTGTCGACCTCGGTCCAGGACTGGCCGTCGAGGGAGACGCCGAGGTAGGCCGTGGACTGACACCCGGCGCTGAAGCCCGGAGTGATGCAGCACGAGATCTCCGTACCCGCGTCCTGCGTGCCCAGATCAAGCACGTGTGCGCTGTCATAGGCCCCCGTGGGATCGTCGGCGAAACAGCAGCAGCCATCCGAGTCGATCTCGTTCTGCTGACCGCAAGCGATGGTCTCCGAGTCCTGAGCCACATAGGCGCAGCCCTCCCCGGCGACGCACTCGTCTACCGTACAATCGAGACCATCATCGCAGACGACGTCCAGCTCCTTCGTGCAGGCTCCCGCGTAGCAGGTGGCCGTCGCTGCACACGGATCCGCGAGGTCACAAGGTTCGCCGTCCGTGAGCGTGCTCGCGGTGGAGACGCATCCGCCGGGCAAGCACTCGTCGACGGTGCAGGGGTCTCCATCATCACACGAGCCCTCGCCCTGGGGGACGCAGGCCCCCTGGTCGCAGGCGGCTCCGGTGAAGCAAGTCTGATCTCCACCCGGAACGCAGGGCAGTCCGTCGAGCACCTCCGAGGGTCCGTTCACGCATCCGCCTGTGCTCGGTTCGCAGCTGTCGACCGTGCAAGGATTCTGGTCGTCGCAGGGCACGGGCACGCCCGCGCATGCATGGGTAGCGTCGCAAGCGTCATCGCTGGTGCACGCGTCACCGTCATCGCACGCCGCGCCCGAAGCCATCCAGCTCTGGACGCAGCCCAGCTCAGCGTCACATTGAGCGCCGGAAGCGCAAGGCTCCACCACGCACTCAATAGGCTCTCCCGGCTCGCAGTTCCCGAGCTTGCAGAAATCACCGGTCGTGCAGCCATTTCCGTCATCACAGTCGCCCTCAAGGATGGGCGAGTTCACGACCACGCCCTTGTCACACGAGTCCTCGGTGCACGGATTCCCATCATCGATAGGCGCGAGCGGCCCTGGAACGCACTGACCCGACTGGCATACGTCACCCGTGGTGCAGACGCTCGGGTTCGCCACGCACTCGGTGTCATCGGGAGCATGCTCGCAGGTGACGCCGGTGTCCGCAGAGCAGGTGCAAACCGTGCAGGGATCATCGGGCACGTTCGCCAGCGCCTGACCCACGCACTGTCCGGAGGCATTACAGGCGTCTCCAGTCGTGCACGCGTCTCCGTCGTCGCAGGAGAGCCCGTCATGAGCGAAGGTCTCGCAGACCCCGCCGACCGCGCACACGTTGGCCGTGCACGCGTTGTCGTCATCGCAGTCCCCATCGGAGTCACAGGGAGGCGCCACATCGGCCTCCGTGGCGTCGCTCACGGTCACGTCGGCCACGTCCGCCGGTCCGGTGTCTACGCTCTCCTGAACACCCCCGCCATCGGCGGACTCTGAACAGCCGACGATCAACGCCGCCAGGCATCCCAACACCACTGTGGTCCTCATGGGCCAACCCCCTGAACTATGAATGCATCAGGAGACCCCAAGCGCGTCCACGACGCAAACGAGTCTGTCGGCCACGCCGGCCGACTTGACCCTCGGAGGTCCAGATTCTAGGTTCGTGCCCTGCCCTTTCTG
>CALCNF010000016.1 GCA_937897815.1 uncultured Pseudomonadota bacterium
CCCGAGGGAGAGCCGACCCTCGACGAGAACGGCGAGCCGCTTCAGCCGAGCCCGACCTGGAAGGTCCGTTGGCGCTGGGAGAAGGACACGGAAGCCCTGTACAGCGTCTGGATCGCCCACCTCTTCGCCGCGCCCCCCGGTGTCGATCTGAGCTGGAAGCCTCTTCACGACCTGCTCCGAGACTCGGAGCGGAACCTGCTCCACAACCACCTGCACATGGACGAGGACAGCAAGAAGTTCAAAAAGGGGCTGATCCTCAAGCCTGACTGCGCCGACTTCCCCTACTTCCTCAGGGGGTACTTCGCCTGGAAGAACGGGCTGCCCTTCTCGTATCGGGGCTGCACCCGGGGGCGCAGGGGAAAGGCGCCCAAGTGCAAGGGCCCCATCACCCAGCAGCGCCCAGCCGAAGACAAGCATCCAGTGAAGGCCTTTGAGCACTTCATGCGCAAAGAGGTCGCCCGAACGGTGCACTCCTCGACCATGCGGACCCTCCATGAAGATCAGGTCAGCGACGTCTATCCCGTGAAGATGACGCGCGAGAGCCTGCGTCCGGGGACGATCTACAGCGATCCCCAGGGGCACATCATGGTCATCTCTCAGTGGTTCTCCCAGGAGGGCGACAAGGCGGGTGTGCTCTTCGCGGCCGACGCTCAGCCCGATCACACGGTGGGTCGACGACGGTTCTGGCGCGGCTCCTTCATGTTCCCGGCCGACGGGGTGCAGAGCGGCGCCGGTTTCAAGCGCTTCCGGCCTCATCTCCGGCGCGCCGGTCGCTTCGTCACCGCTACCGACGAGCAGGTTCAAGCCGACGATGACTACGCTGACCTCTCCTTTGAGCAGCGCGAGAACGGCCGTGAGGCCTTCTACGACCGCATGGACGCCTTGATCTCCCCTGAGCCGCTGTCGGCTGAGGCGGCCCACGACGCGCTCATCGACGCCCTCGACCAGCAGCTTCGTCGCCGGGTCGACTCGGTGGAGAACGGCGAGACCTGGAAGAGAAAATACCCGAAGCGACGCATCAAGATGCCCGAGGGCGGCTCCATCTTCCTGACGGCCGGTCCCTGGGAGGACTACTCAACGCCGGCCCGCGACCTGCGCCTCCTCATCGCCATGGACACGGTCCTCGGATTCCCGGCGCGGGTCGAGCGACTCCCTGAGCGATACCGGCTGGCCGCCGGATCCACTCCCCAGTCTGCCCGGGCGGCTCTTGAGCGCCGGCTGGCCGACATCGCCTCCAAGCGGAGCTTCACGTACCGGCGGAGCGACGGCTCGGAGTTCGCGCTGACCATGGGCGAGATCCTCAAGCGGGTGAAGCGGTTCGAGTTCTCGTGGAATCCCAACGCCTGCGTCGAGGAGCGCTGGGGCGCTCGCGCCGGCGACGCGGATTACGCCACCTGTCAGGCTGAGGTACCCGAGGCCCAGCGGGAGCGGATGGTCCCGATGCGCGAATGGTTCGAGCGACGAGAGCGCCCGGCCAACTGAGCTGCGTGGGCGTCCTCTGCCCGATCAGCTGTGGTCGTCGAAGCGGCTCTGCATCTCGACGGCCATCGTCTCGACGTCCGAGAAGAGCTCCATGCCCTCGCTTCCTCGAGGAGCGGAGCCCTTGTAGATCTGTCTCTTGAGGAACTTCCAGAGCTTGGTCCGGGTCTGCTCGACCGTCCATCCTCTCGCCTCGGCCTGCGCGGCCACATATTCGGGCGGAAAGACCACGTCCATCAGGCTCGCGCTCGTCGCCCCCGGGGCCGCTTCCTCGGCCTGCGCTCCAAACACTCGGGCCGAGAGGTTCTCGGTCGTGTGACCCGCGGTGATGTGGGCGAAGACCGTGGACTCCTTACCTGTGGCGTCGAGGGCCTCGCGAAGCTTGGCCGCGTAGGACTCTTCACCGCCCTGGTCCCCAGCGGTCGGCTGGTTCCAGTCCCCGTCGTCGCGGGTGCTCGCGCCCGCGTTGCAGGCGAAGAGCTGCACTCGGACGTCCTCGGTGAGCACGCTGGAGGCGGTCAAGGCCAGCCCTCGGATGTTCGACGGGTTCGAGCCCGCTCGGCCGTCGGTGAGCCCTCGATTGTAGGAGTTCTCCCGGTTCATGGAGAGCCCGTAATGCATGCCGTGGGCGAACAGGGCGACGTTGCGGATCTTGCAGAACTTGGGGATCTGAGCCGACTCTCGGTCAGGCAGCCCCAGCTCGATGCTCATGGAGTCGACCATCTGGCGCCACGAGGCCTCGACGGCGCGGGAGATCTGGTGAAGTCGCTGAGGGACCTCTTCGACACGGTCTACGGGGATGGCGAGGCCCATGATGGCCGCGTTCCCATCGACACCCATGGCGTTGTAGGTCTGGGCGTGCTCTTCGGCGCGTCGGCGAAACTCAGCGCCCTGATGTTTGTTTCCGTAGTTGGCGTACAGGGACACCGTGAGTCCCTCGGGGTGTCTCGCTGCGACGTCGGCGAACGCCGGCGGGATCAGCTCGGCGCCTCGCGTGAAGTAGAAGAGCCCGCGGTCGGCGAAGAACTTGGGCTCCGCCAGTCCGCCTGTACCCGCGTCCACGTCGTAGACGGCGCGGGCCGTGGTGAGGTCGTAGGTGCCGCTCGGCCGGACGTCCCAGTCGGTCTCCTGGGCCAGGTAGGCCTGAAGCCCCGCGATGGTTCCCGGATCCAGGTTTCGCGCCGCGATAGCGGCCTTGATCCGTCCGTGCTCCGCGGTCTGAATCGCGTGGTTGGCGCGTCGGTCTTTGAGCGGATCGACCGTGGCCTCCTGCTCTCCCCGCGAGGGCGCCAGGGCCGAGGCGCCTTCTTCGTAGCTGGCGTTCCTGAGCTGCGCTCGCAAGCTGGAGGTGGCTCTAGATTGCTCGGTCGGCACCCGTTCACGCTCGGGGCTCTCGGAAGCTCCCCGGCTCTGAATCAGCGCGCGCATCCATCCATCGATATAGGTCAAACGATCGCTCCCGGTGCCCATCTAAACGTCGGCACCAGCCGAATGAACCCCTCGCACGCGCACAGATGCTCAGGTGCGGGGGTAACCTCATCGCCGAGGACGCCTCACCGCGTTGTCCTGGCGACATGGTAATCTGCGGGGGGGCAGAGTTCAATCATCGGTCAACCTACTGGGGAGGTCCTCCACATGAGCCCACTACGTCTCCTGGCGCTCGCCACCCTGTGCGCTGGTGCCCTCTTGTCCTGCTCGGAGAGCTCCTCCGCTGGTAGCGCCGATGAGGATGTGGCGACGAGCACAGACGCGGGAATCACAGCGGTCGAGGATGGGGTCCTTGTTGAGGACGCCGCGCCCGACCCGGGAGCGCTCGTGATCAACGAGATCGTCGCGCGACCTGAGGACGGCGGCGTGGACTGGGTCGAGCTCCTCGTCGTCTCGGACACCCCGGTGGAGCTCAGCGAGTTTCTCCTGGTGGACTCCAATGATGAGCACACGCCCGAGCCTGTTGGCTCAGGGACTCTTGAGCCCGGAGCGTTCTGGGTCATCCACGCGACCGGAGAGGCGGCCAGACAGGCAAAGGTCGCGATGCCGAGCAGCGAAGCGGCGAGGATGCG
>CALCNF010000017.1 GCA_937897815.1 uncultured Pseudomonadota bacterium
CACCATGCTCGTCACGAGTACACCCATGCTCTCGATGGCTGGGTAGGGAACCAGGTGTCCATCGCTACCCAGCTGAATGGCTCTCTCGCAGATATTGACCGCCTGATCGGCAATTCGTTCGAGGTCCGTGACCATCTTCATGGTGATGGTCACGAAGCGCAGGTCGGAGGCCATGGGCTGACGACAAGCGAGCAGCTGCAAACAGAGGGCGTCGAGGTCGATCTCGTCTTGGTTCACCGAGTGGTCAAGCTCCACCGTCCCCCGGGCGAGTTCACCGTCTCGCTCCATGAGGGACCTCATCGACTGCTCGATCATCGCCTCTACGCGACCAGCCATCACCAGGAGACGACCGCGAATCTCAGTGAGCTCTTCAGCGTAGCCCTGGTCGGTGTATCGGCGCAGCATCGCGCCATCTGTGGAGTCTTTCTGCATGCTACCCTCCAAAGCAACAGCGCTGAGAGTCCCGTAGGCTACCTCAACTGGGTTACGAGCGCTCGGCTCAGGCCCTGCTCTTGTTCATAAAATAGTCGATTCATTGGTGGATCGGTCTCGACGAGGAGGCCCGAAGGAGCCAGCCGCGCCCACCGCGTCTCAGCCGAACTTTCCGGTGATGTAATCCTCGGTTCTGGAGTCGCTCGGCTGCGTAAACAGCTGGTTCGTAGGGCTCATCTCCACCAACTCGCCCATCAGCAAGAACGCCGTCTGATCCGACGCTCGCGCCGCCTGCTGCATGTTGTGGGTCACGATGACGATCGTGTAATGCTCTTTGAGCTCTCGGATCAGGTCTTCGATACGAGCCGTCGCGATAGGGTCAAGCGCCGAACACGGCTCATCCATCAAGATAACGTCGGGCTGGACCGCGAGCGTGCGCGCGATGCACAGACGCTGCTGCTGACCACCCGAGAGGCCAATACCAGGAGCGTCTAGGCGGTCCTTCACCTCGTCCCACAGCGCGGCCTGCTGAAGCGCGCGCTCCACGACCTCGTCGCTGTTCGCGCTCGACAGACGACCTGTGAGCTTGAGACCCGCGAGGACATTCTCGCGAATCGACATCGTCGGAAATGGGTTGGGTTTTTGAAAGACCATCCCGACGACCCTTCGGAGGAGCACGGCGTCCACCGTCGCTCCATAAATGTCCTCTCCGTCCAGCAAAACGCTGCCAGAGACATGGGCGATGGGGATCTGCTCATGCATTCGATTCAAGCACCGAATGAACGTCGACTTGCCGCAACCGGACGGTCCAATGAGAGCGGTCACTCCAGCCGCTGGGATGTCCATATCGATCGAGAACAAGACTTCGTTCTCACCGAAGCCCGCGCAGAGCTCTCGGACCTTGAACTTCGCGGCTTTCTCTTCGCTCATCGAATTCTCCTCTGCAGCCTCGCGCGCAGCAGAAGCGCCCCTGAGTTCACCAGCAACATGATGGTCAAGAGCACGATAATTCCGCCAGCGGCGTTCTCGACAAAGGCCTCTTGCGGCCGGGACACCCAGTTGTAGATCTGAATCGGGAGCGCCGAGAACGCGGACATCGGCCCCTCCGGCAGGAAGGTAATGTAGGTGAGCGCTCCGATCGCGATGAGCGGCGCGGTCTCACCAATAGCCCGCGAGATCGCCAGGATCGCCCCTGTGAGCATCCCAGGCAGGGCGTAGGGAAGGACGACATGCCGTATGACCTTCCAACGGGTCGCGCCAAGGCCAAACGCCGCCTCTCTCAACAAGGGAGACACCGTACGAAGCGCCTCACGCGAGGCCATGATGATGATCGGTAAGATCAAGAGCGCGAGGGTACAGGCGCCCGCCAGCACGCTTCGCTCAAGGCCCAGGAGCCGAACGAAGACGCCC
>CALCNF010000018.1 GCA_937897815.1 uncultured Pseudomonadota bacterium
CGCGGGCGACATGATGAGCCCGGAGTCTCGCTGGACCGCGGAGAGCGTCGCCGCCCTCAGGCAGCGAAGCACTCAGGTGATGTCCGCCCTCTTCGACTGGAGCCTCAAGCGCTCTCGTGACGCCATGCCTACGGAGGCCGCGGAGTTCCGAGAGATGGCCTCCGTGCTTCGCGATAGCCTGTACAGCACCCTGGTCGGCGGGCTCGTTCGCTATGTAAGCCCCAGCATCGAGCCCCTCACCGGCCACGCCCCGGAGGACTTCCTGGAGGACCCGAACCTCTGGTCGAGCCTCCTGCTCCGAGAGGATCTTGAGATCTTCCGCATGCTGTTCTCAGAGGCCATCGAGGGTCGAGAGTCCATGGAGGCGGTCTACCGTCTTCGCAACGCAGAGACGCATCGCGTCCATCACGTTCTTGACCGCGTGACTCCTGTCATCAGCGAGGACGGAGAGGTGACTCGTCTCGACGGTATCCTGATCGACATCACCGATCGAATCGAGTTCGAGACGCGACTCGAGCGCGCAGAGCAGCTGCGTATCCTGGGACAGCTGGCCCGCGACATCGCTCACGACTTCAACAACCTTCTCGTGAGCATCCTCGGCCACACGGACCTCATCTTGAGCAAACTGGAGGAGGACGACCCCAAAGCCGAGGGCCTGCGCCTCGTCGGGAGAGCCGCGGAGAAGGGCGCCCGACTCACGGAGCGCCTACTGGCCTTCGCGCGAGGGTCTTCCAGCGCAGGCTCCAGGGAGTCCGTCCAGCTCGACGATGTGGTTCGCGAGGTCATCGAGCTGGCGAGACCTTCAGCTCCACGCCACCTTGAGCTGCGCCTGGACGCGCCTCCCAGCATCCCCATGATCCAGGGGAACACCACCAGCCTGAGCGAGGCGATCCTCAACCTCGTCCTGAATGGCATCCACGCGTGCACCGAGGGCCAGGGAACGGCGGTTACCCTTAAGATCAGCCACGGCGACATCGACGACTGCCATCTTATCGGCGCGAGCCGAGCCACGGTGCTGGAGATCATCGACGACGGGCACGGAATGAGCGACGAGGTGAAACAGCGCGTCTTCGAGCCCCTGTTCATGACTCGCACCGCCATCGGAGGTACGGGACTCGGTTGCGCCCTCGCGTTTGGTGTCGCCATCGAACACGGTGGCGTGCTGGAGGTCGACTCGGTCGAAGGACTGGGAACCACCTTCACCATGATCCTGCCGGCCAAGCAGGACGCTGATGTCCCGACCAAGCCCATGACCCCCGTCGTCGGTCTACAGCACACCGGCCGGGAGGGGCCCGCCGTCGTCGATGAGGAGGCCGTCGCGCCGCCGACTGTGCGGAAAGGCCCTCGGGTGCTCGCCGTCGATGACGATCCCAACGTTGGACGCCTGATCAAGGACCTCCTCCAGGGCGCGGGCTACCGCGTCACGACCGTCGACACGGGGGCGGCGGTTCTGGAACACCTGCACTCCGAAGAGGCTCGCTTTGACCTGCTCTTGATGGACGTGATGATGCACCCCATGGACGGCAGCGAGCTCGCTACCCGCGCCGCCAAGCTCCGGCCCGAGCTGCCAATGCTCTTCTGCAGCGGCTACACCAGCACCGACAAGGTCGCCTTCCCTGAGGTGCTCGAGACAATCCCCCTGCTCCCCAAGCCCTTTCGAGCCGCCAGGCTGTTCGAGATGGTTCGCGCCTCTCTTGAGGACGACTCCGAGGCGTAGCGCCTCCCTTCGCTCAGGGCGCGACAGGCTCCGAGACCGGGGTCCCCGGCTCTTCAGCCGGCGTCTCCGCTGGCGGCGCCGACTCGCGAGCAGGAAGCGCGATGACGGGAAGCAGCGCCCGCGCCTTACGGTCCCACGTGAGCTCCGGTAAGCGAGCACACTGACAGCCCCAGGTCTCGGGAAGAGATGGGCAGGCGGCCTGAGCGATCACTCGGTGGCCTTCCATATTGGGATGAATATGGTCGAAAGCCTGTAGCTCCTTCTTCATGAACCAGCGAGGCATCTCAAGCGCCTGGCTAACCTCTCGCTCCATAGCCCCACCCTGCTCCTCCTTGGGCAACTTCCGGAGGGCGCGACGGAGCTCCTTGTCGTACCGAAGTCGACGGCGCGTGGGTGCCTCATCGCGGAGCGCAGCGTCCGCGTCTCGCAGACCGGAGTCGTAGAGGTCGACCGCGATATCCGGAAGCTGTCCTGCCAGAAACGACTCGCCCCCAGAGCGCCCAAAGGCTTGTTGGGGCGTGAGTCGACCCATGAGGAAATCAACCGTGAGGCGCGTCTTGTTCTGGTAACGATTCCCGCTCCCACCGCGCCAACGCTTGTCGTGCTCAGCGCCCCATGGCCCCACGGTCAGCCCGATCGTCTTGAAGCCACGCTCATGGGCGCGCTTCAGCGTGGCAGCGACATCCCTGTTGGTCATACGCGGCGTGCCGACGCTGTTGAGGCCTCCCATAAAGATCAGCCACGTAGACTCGTATTCATCCCGTTTCAGGCGTCGGTTGCGAAGCACCTGCCGCTCAAAACGCTTCTTCAGGGCGCGAGCTCCGAGCCTGGCCTTGGCTCGATTCTTCACCTCTACACGGGGGCAGATGGCCTCGATGAACTGCCCAAACCCGCCCCGCGGCCACGCGGCCACAGAGCCCCCGACGACGACCGCCTTGACCGGACGGTCGTCCGCCTTGAACCGCCAGGTCCCAATGGGCTGCTGCTCTCCGCTCGCTTGCGCGCCCCCGGCGAACATCATCCCGATGAACGCCGCAGCTGCGAGTACCCGCCTCACGCGCCGGCGTAGATGTCCATCACGTCGTTCAGCAGGCTGATGGCCTCATCCTTCGGCCGCTGGAACGCGTTTCGACCCATGATAGAGCCAAAGCCACCGCCCTGAGCGATACCGCGAATGTCATCGAGAACGGCCTCACGTCCCTGCGAGGCGCCACCCGAGAAGATCACGATTCGGCGACCGTTGAAGGTCGACTGGACGACGTCGGCGATGCGGTCGGCGAGCGTGGCGGTAGGTCGACCCTCGTAGGCCGCCGCCGCGGCCGGCAGTCCGATGTGATCGGTCGGAGGCTTCACCTTCACGACGTGAGCACCCAGCTGGGCAGCGATGTGCGCGGAGTACGAGATCACGTCCACGGCGGTCTCGGCCTTCTTGTCCAGCTGCTCTCCTCGAGCGTACGCCCAGACCACGACGGCCAGTCCAACGCTCTTCGCCTCAAGGATAAGCTCCCGCACTTCCTCGTACATGTCGGCGGAGTGCGCCGAACCGGGGTACACGGTGAAGCCCAGGGCGACGCAACCCAGACGAAGCGCGTCGTCGATCGACGCGGTCACCGCAGAGTTCGGGTTCTTCTCGCCGAAGAGCGAGTTGTTGTTGTTCGCCTTGAGGATGAGCGGAATCTGACCGGCGAACTCCGCGGCTCCTGCCTCAAGGAATCCGAGCGGCGCGGCGTACGCGCTGCAGCCCGAGTCGATCGCCAGCTGGAAGTGGTAGCGAGGGTCGTAGGCTGCGGGGTTCACGGCGAAGCTGCGGGCCGGGCCGTGCTCAAAGCCCTGGTCGACCGGCAGCACAACCATCTTCCCGGTGCCCGCCAGGCGGCCCGTGTTCAGCATGCGGTAGATGTTGGTTTGCACGCCCGGATTCTCCGAAGCGTACCAGCTCATGATTTGGCGAATGCGATCGCTGTTCGGCATGACTCGTCTCCCCTGCGGCCGGCGGCCGACTTCGTGTAGCGCGCGGAACGTACACAGGCGAGCGGTCGCGCGCAAGACTTCGATGGCCGCAGGAAACCTACCGGGCGGAGAATCCCGCCTCGACGAAGGAGAGCCAGCCCTCAGAGTCCCCCACCCAATAGCTCCATTCGTGGCCACCTTTGCCCAGCTCGTACTTGTGAGGGATCGCTCGCTCCGTGAGCCGATCGTGCATGGCCTTGGCCCGCTCGCGAAACCGGCGATGGTCACCGCGCCCACACCCGATGAAGATCCTGGGCAACCCCTCTTCGGGGCTCAAGCGGCTCGCGAGAGCGTAGGGGCTGTAGCGGTCGAAGTGAGCCTGCTGAGGAGGATCTCCCCACACGTCGAGATAGGCGGTCTTGCTGCTCGGGACGTTGCGAAACAGCGCGCCAGAGAGGCTCACCACGGTTCCAAAACGGTCCGGATACAGAAGGCCGAGCGACAGAGCTCCGAACCCTCCCATGGAGAGACCTACAAGGCTTCTGTATTGACGCCGTCTCAAGGTCCTGAAGCGACGGTCGACCTCGGCCACGAGATCGATGGCGAGAAACCTCGCGTAGTCCTCGCCCGGCCGGTCCACCCGGTCCAGCTGCCGGGTCCAATAAGAAGCCCCGCCGTTCATCGACACAGCGATGACCTCAGAGAGATCGCCCTTACGGATGCGGCGCGCCATGGTCTCGGGCAGGCGCCCGATGTAGAGCCAGTCCCAACTGCTGCCCTTGAGCCCATGGAGCAGATAAATGACTGGGTAGCGCTTGTTCTGATTCTCGGGAGCGCCGTAGCCAGGAGGGAGCGCCACCCGATAGCCGATCTCGGCGCCCAGGCTGGCGCTCCAGACGGAGTGTTTCTTGAGCTTGTACTCGCCTCGCGCGGCCGGCGCGTCACCCGAACTGAAGGTCACGAACCCGACGGCGAGGAGGCAGAGAATCAGAGATCGGTAGCGGCTTGGCACGTTCCTCCCACGCAGACCGCTTCCGCGGGCTCACAGGCCGGTGTCTCAGACGGGCAGATCTCCTGGTAGCCCTGGCAGTACGCCTCCGACACCAGCTGGATCTTGTTGACGTACTTCTCCGCCCAGAAAGCGGTCACAGCGACGGGGCACAGTCCAAGACACCCCGACTCGCCCTGGACCATGACGCAGTCTTCATCTGTATCGCAGCCCTGGGCCGCGCTCTGCGCGCTGTTGTTCGCGTCGGCGGTCACAAACTCAAGCACCTCCGCACATGTCAGGCACCCATCGGGGGTCTTCAGCTCGTCATCCGCACAGGGCTTTTCCAGAGCGGGAACGCACTGACCAGGGAGGCAGTCCTTCGAGCACACCCAGGCACCCGCCTCGACGTCACAAAGGCAGCTCGATGGGCTGCAACCAGGCGCCTCTGGATCACACGTAAAGCCGGGATCGCATCCGATCACCGTGCAGCTTGTAGGGTTCGGCTCCGCGCAGCCAGGCGCAGGCTTGAGAGGAACGCACTGCCCAGGGAGGCAGTCCTTTGTACACACCCAGGTCCCCGACGCTTCATCGCAGGTGCAACTTGAAGGTCCGCAGCCTGGAGCCTCCAGATCACAGAAGAACCCGTCGGCGCAGCCAACCAGGCTGCAGCTTGTGGGGTCAGGCTTCGCGCAGACCTTCGCGGGCTTATCGGGCACGCACTCACCCGGCAAGCAGTCTTGCGTGCAGATCCATCCGCCGGTCTCCTCGTCACATGCGCAGCTCGATGGACTGCAGCCGGGAGCCTCCGCGTCGCACGTGTAGCCGACCTCACATCCAATGATGGTGCAGCTCGTGGGGTCGGGGTCCTCACAGGGGCTAAGCTTCTCTTTCTGACAGGAGCCTCCACCGCAGTCCTCGGTGCACTGCCAGATCCCTGTAGACTCCTCGCACGAGCAGGCGCTCGGGATGCAGATCGCGGGGTCCGTGATGCACGCGTAGCCCTCTGGGCACCCCGAGTTGGCGCAGCCCGCCGGGTTCGCGCCCGGACACGCCGTCTCCTCGATCTCCTTGGCAACGCAGACGCCCCCTCCACAGTCCTTGCTGCAGCTCCAATCTCCCGTGGACTCATCACAGAAGCAGCTGCTCGGCTTACAGCCCTGGTTCGGATCGCAGATCTCGCCCTCGTCGCAGAGGGTCTGGGTGCATCCCGCGGGATTCGGCTCATCGCAGCTCACCGAGGCTCCCGCGTCCTGCACGGACCCGCTGTCCTCTTCGGGCGCGGTGTCCTCCAGGGGCGCGACGTCTTCCTCAGGAGCGTTGTCTGGCTCCTCAAGTGCGTCGTCGGGCGACCCCGCGTCCTCCACAGGGCTCGTGGAATCCGATGGGGAGCTGCCGTCCTCGACCGGTGTGACCGAGTCTAGGACCGGGGTCGCCCCATCGGGCTGCCCCACATCCTCGGCTCCCTCACCGTCAACCGGTGTGACATCCGCTGCGTTGACGTCGGTCATCTGTGCACTGGTGTCCTCGGCAGCCGCGCAGGCTGAGACCATCCAGAGGCAACAGACCGACCACAACACGCGAGTCATACGCCCATCCATAGCAGGCTCTCCTTGCTTGTGACTCCGTTGCAACGGCATCGTACCTGAACCGCCCCAAACGCCCAAACTCACCAGCGCGCCGGCCCCGAAAATCGTCGACAGCCGCTCGTCGCGGTGCCTACACTCCGGCCATGAACGCGCGCATCTATTCGATTTTTCTTCTCTTGGCCTTCATCACAGCGTGCTCGGATACCGGGTCCTCAAACGCCTCTGGCGACTGGACGGTACTGGGCTCGGGAGACAGCACCGTGGTCGCGACGGGTGACGTCACGACCACCCCGGACGGGCTGTCTGCCCCCGAGACCTCATCGAGCGACGCCGGACCCCCTCCTGGCTGCGACTCCTGTGAGGCTCCCCAGCTCTGCCTGAGCGGGCACTGTGTCGATCCCGCGCCGGGAGGCTGCGAGCCGGGAGAGGCAGGCGAATGTCTGAACGGCGAGGTCGCTACCGTATGTGACCCCACGGGATCAGGATTCGTGCCGACCCCCTGTCCTGCCAACCAGGGCTGTGTCGAGGGTCTCTGCTCGCCGATCATCTGTGAGCCCGAGACCTTCGTGTGCGAAGGCCTCTCCATGAAGAAGCCATGCAACGAAGATGGCACTGGCTTCGGTGAG
>CALCNF010000019.1 GCA_937897815.1 uncultured Pseudomonadota bacterium
CCCAGCCTTGGAACCGCGCGCTTCTGCTCTTCTGCCACGATACAAACATTTTATATTTGAGGCAGATGCTGGGCCTGAGTTGGCTCACAGACCTTGGCGTTCTCGCATGGGTCCGTCACGTCCGCCTCAGCGTCCGAGCCGGAGGCTGTGTCCTCCGCGACGTCCTCGTCCGGTCCCTGGGCATCGGCCGAACCACCGTCGCTTGGCCCCTCCGTATCCGTACCCGTCGAGACGTCCTCCGCGGGCTCGGGGCAGCTGTCCAAGCAGCCATCTCCGTCCGCGTCGATGGCCTGCTCGTCGCCGCAGTCGATGAAGATCGCGGGGCAATCGACGCCGTCCTCCTGGACGTCTTCCGTCCCGCCATCGCTGGTCTGGGCCGTGTCCTGGGGCGTCGTGACGTCGGCGGCGGGAGCGGCGCTCCCGCTATCGGACTCGGACTCGCAGGCGAAGAGCAGGAGCGCTGCGGCGCTGATGAGCAGTGCGGTTCGGCACATGGGTTTCTCCCAGGGTTGCGACAGGATCGAACCGCCAGAGCATGGACGGCTCTGGACCCCGAATCAAGAGGGATTCTCTGGGCGGTCCCAGCTTCGGAACCACCTGGCGAAGCTCTCGATGGCGTGGGTGTCACGCGCATACAGGGCTTCGTGCTCATCGGGTCGGAGATCATCGGAGTAGTAAACGAGCTCGTAGGCATGACCCTTGGCGAAGGCCTGTCGATTGTCGTCTCGGGGCGAGATGATGAAGGCTAAAGAGGCTCCTGCTCGGGTATATGCGACCTCGGCGACCTCGCCCCAGCGGGTCATGATCGACACGCGCGGACCCTGCCAGTCCTCGAGCCCGGGTACCGCTCCCTGGGAGAGCGCCTCTCGGAGCACAGAGGCGAGGGGCTCGCCTGAGAGGCCCGCTTCCGGGGCCTTGAGCGGGCCAGCGGCCGGCTGGGTGACGCCAGGTCCGGACTCCAGGGCCCCGATGGCGGAGCAGAGTCCGTATGCCAGGGCTCGCGTCGCATCAGGCGTGGCCTCCTCGCCCATGTCCAGGAGACCCGGGCCTCGGCGGGTGGAGGCACCGTAGACAGGTCCGCGCGCATACGCGGAGCGGTCGGACGGCTGGTCAAACACCTCGACAGCGAAGGCGCCCAGGACCGCGTGGGTCACGCGCACGACCACCAGATCCCGCTCGCGCCATGTGATCGTGTCCACGGTCCAGCCCTGTGGGGAAGGCTCCAGGGTTCGCAGGGCTTCGTGGACGAGTCGACGCACGGCGATCTGAGGATCCTGACCTGGCTCGGTGATGCCCATGAAGGCTCCCTGTTTGACTCCGGGGGTGTGCCCGCACCATGATCCAGCGCCTCGCACCCTGTCGGCCGATACCATGCCACGGAGTCGCTCTCTTGCCACAGTCCTCCCCCAATCTATCTGCGCTTCACGCGAGCTTCGTGGATCGGTTGATCGTTCGGTGGGAGTTGGTGATCGAGCACCACATACGCCTCAAGCAAGCCGCTTCGCCTGAGGACGTCAGCGAGCTCACGGCCCAGCTCCTTACCCAGTGTGAGGCGGTCGATCGAGAGCTCCTCGCGCTCCGCGACCAGGTCCATGAGGCGGGCGAGCGTCTTCCACTCGATCGGCTCGTGGAGACCTACGGGCTGAGCGCGGACGAGTCCGCGATCCTCCAGCTCGCCCTGATGCCCCTGTTCGACGTGAGCTTCAGGACCCGTATCGCTCGTTACAACAACAACATCCTCTTCGACTTCGTCGACGCGGATCTCGCCTTGAGCCTCCTGTACGCCAATCGGCCTGAGCGCCTGAACGCGCGGGCCATGCTCACGACCGAGGCCCCTCTGTTTGCCCACCGGTTGCTCGTCCCGGTCGCGGCGAAGGACCCCAAGGGTCATGGGCTCATCGCCCACGAGCTGCGCCCTCCCGAGCGCCTCGCCGATTTCCTGCTCGGTCGTCGAACCCTCGACGCGTCCCTGGAGACCTTCGCGACCCTGCGGGATCCTCAGTTCACTCTCTCGGACGTGATCCTCCCCGAGGGGGCGCTGGCCGGGCTCGAGGCCCTGGTGGCGAACCTCGAGGGTCCCGGACCTTTTCCCGTGCAGCGGGGACTGCTCCTTCAGGTCGTGGGTGCCCCTGGGACGGGCAAGACCGCCACGGCCGAGGGGCTCGCCGGTCGACTCAACCGTCCGGTGCTCGTCGTGGACTGCGCCGCCTTCCACGCCGCACCTGGAGATGGAGCGCGCTGGGCGGAGAACCTCATCGCGGAGGCGAGGGTCCAGGGGGCGGTCCTCGTCTATGATCGAGCGGAGGGCCTCTTTGGGCGCGAGTGTGTGCGACGCGCGACCATGATCCGAGAGCTCGGGCGTTTTGGCGGCTTGGCGGTGCTCACCGTGACCGATCCGGACGCTCTCGATCCGGCGCTCGAGCGGCACGTCTCCTGGCAGCTCAACCTGGAGATGCCGGACGTCGAGGAGCGTCACAAGCTCTGGGAGCTCTTCGTCCCCGATGGCCTCGGCCTCGATGAGGATGTCGACCTGGAGGACCTGGCGAGCCGCTACGAGATCACAGGCGGACAGATTCACCGAGCCTGGGAGGTCGCGGAGCGACGCGCCATCGCCAACCGGGGAGCCAAAGAGGCGCCGCGCCTCGGTCAATCCGACCTGAGGGTGGCGGCCATGGATCAGATCCGCGCGAGCATGGAGGACTACTCAGTCCGCTCCAAGGTGAGCCTGACCCTCGAGGACCTTGTCCTGCCTGAGAAGGAGCTTGGCCTGATCAGCGAGGTGCTTGAGGCGTGTCAAAATCGCGTCTTCGTCATGAGCAAATGGGGCTTCGGTAAGCGGCTCGTCACCGGAAAGGGGCTGTGCATCCTCTTCAAGGGCGAGCCCGGAACCGGAAAGACGCTTTGCGCCGAGATCCTCGCCTCGGAGCTCGGGATGAAGCTCTACCAGATCTCCATCCCCAAGATCGTGAGCAAGTACATTGGAGAGACCGAGAAGAACATCTCGAAGATCTTCAGCTCGGCCCGCGCGAATCACTCCATGCTGCTCTTCGATGAGGCGGACAGCCTCTTCACCAAGCGCGTCAGCGTCGAGAACTCCGTCGATCGCTTCTCCAACATGGAGGTGAACCTCCTGCTTCAGGAGATTGAGCGCTTTGAGGGCATCTGTATCCTCACGACGAACCTCGATCAGAACATGGACGACGCCTTCGCGCGTCGCATCCAGTTCAAGATCGACTTCCCGTTCCCGGAGCCCGAGTATCGCGGTCTCATCTGGAAGGGGCTGATCCCGGCCGAGTGCCCGACGGATCCCGACCTCGACTTTGATGAGCTCGGACAGAACTATGAGCTCTCCGGGGGGCACATCAAGAACGCCGTCGTCCGCGCCGCCTACAGGGCCGCTGGGCGGGGCGGTCACATAACGGCCCGAGATATCGAGCTGGCAGCCGAGCAGGAGTGCAAGAACGCTGGCAAGCTCTTCCGCACCGCCTCCCAGGGGGAGACGTGGTAAATCCATTCAAGAGGAACCTATGTTGAGTACACCCTACCGATTCGTCGTTCTCGGGTCCGCCCTCGTCCTGCTCTTAGGAGCGGGTTGCGCCGAAGAAGCCGAGACCGCCGCTCCGGCGGACATCGGGGTCGCGGATGTCGCCCAGGACGCTCCTACTGCTCCCTCGGGGCTGGTCATCAACGAGCTGGCCGCGGCCGGTGACCCCGATGATTGGATTGAGCTCTACAACGGCGGCGACGAGTCTGTTGACCTCGGAGGGTGGACGCTCACGGACAGCGATCCTGCCCACACCCACGTCTTCGCCGGCGGACAGACCATCGGCGCGGGTGGCTACAAGCTGCTCTTGCGCGAGGAGGCGGGCGGCTTCCCCTTCGGTCTCGGACAGGCGGACTCGGTGGTGCTCTATGACGACCAGGGGCTGATCGTGGATCGAGTCGACTGGGCAGAGGGCGCCTCGCCCGAGGGCACCAGCTACGGGAGAATCCCCAACGGCACGGGAGAGTTCGTGACCTTG
The DNA here is from genome assembly GCA_937897815.1 of uncultured Pseudomonadota bacterium. Taxonomy (GTDB): domain Bacteria; phylum Myxococcota_A; class UBA9042; order PHBI01; family CALCNF01; genus CALCNF01. Next base: position 4,023 of record CALCNF010000019.1, read on the forward strand.
GTGGCCCCCACGCCCGCGGCGGAGAACGAGGGGAATCCATCGTGGTCGTGCGGTGACGACGTGAAGAACCTCGACGAGGTCTGTGATGGAGAAGATCTCGCGGGCGCTACGTGCGAAGATTACGGCTTTACGGGAGCGGGGCTCGCCTGCGCCTCTGATTGTCTCGGCTTTGACACCGCGGCCTGTCAGGAGCTGAGCATGGTGGTGGTGATCAACGAGGTCTCCTCATCGGACGACGATCCCATCGAGCTCTACAATCCCGGAGATGAGGCTGTGGACATGTCGGGCTGGACCGTGGTGGACGAGAACGACCTGCCCACCCAGGGGGCGTACGTGTTCCCTGAGGGCAGCCTCCTGGAGCCCGACGCCTACCACGTGCTGCGCA
>CALCNF010000020.1 GCA_937897815.1 uncultured Pseudomonadota bacterium
AAGACGTCGCTCTTCAGCCCGTAGTCGCCGGGGCCCCGCGCGCGCTCCGGCGAGAAGTAGGCGAGCGTGCCCTCCGTGCCCAGGGAGCTCGCGGACGACCTGTTCGACCTGGAGCCCCACGAGAGCTCGACGCACCACCTGCGCTTTGACCCGAGGGATCGAGAGAGCGTGGAGCGCTATCGCCTCGGGCTGGAGCGACGTCTGGGGAGAAGTCGGCCGCTGGCGATCGTCGGCGGCTCAAGCTCAAACACGCGGGGTTGGTGGCGCCGGCTCTGGACCCGCGCGGCCTGAAGCCTGCGCTGGGTCCTGGCCCATGGCCCGGTCGACCGTGTAACCTGAGCGGGTGTTTGAACGGATCTCACCGCTAGCGCTCGTCCTGTGTGGCCTCTTGGTCGGTTGCGAAGACGTGGACAGCGCTCCGACGGAAGACAGCGGTCCAGCGGGAGCGGCCATCGACGTCGCGATCGACGTCGTCCCGCTGAGCCCTGATCTCCTGGACGTCACGGCGCCCCCGCAAGACGCGGGTGCGGTCGTGGAGGTTCAGACCAGCGACGGCACCGAAGCGGACACCGATGAGGAACCCGAGGCTTCGGTGTGTCCCCCGGTCATGGCCTGGGTCCCACCGGGAGAGTTTCTGTTTGGCCCGGGCCCGCTGGCGAAGCCTCTCGACGAGGGCTACTGCGTCGATCTCTTTGAGGTCACGGCCGCCGAGTTCAACGCCTGTGTCGCCGACGGTGGCTGTGAGGGGTATGAGGCCTGGCCCATGTGCCAGGAGATCGATCTCAAGCTCTCGCCGAACCAGTGCGTGGAGGGGCGCGGGGAGTTCGCGGCGAACTACCTGGACTGGTATCGGGCCAACAGCTACTGCGCCTGGAAGGGCAAGCGCCTGCCGACCTCCGAGCAGTGGGAGCGAGCGGCGCGAGGAGACGTGGGCTTCACCTATCCCTGGGGCGAGGATCCGCTCGACTGTGATCGGGCGCATCAAGGTCGCGGGGCCATCTTCGACGCGTGCGTGGACTATGGTGGTCTACCCAACCGCCCCATCGAGGTCGGCACCTACGTCACGGGCGTGAGCCCCTATGGACTGTTTGAGGCCCTTGGAAACGTCAAGGAGTGGGTCGACATCCGAGAGGACCGAACGGTGTCCCCTGAGGACGGTGATTCGGCGCTCTCGCGTGGCGGGGCCTACAACGAGGGGGAGTGGCTCATGACGACCCTGGCCTATGACGGGCAGCTCGGGCCTCAGATCACGAGCCAGGGTCACGGCGTTCGCTGCGTCTCCGATCCGCTGGTCGCGCCCTCGGACTGAGTCGCCTCGACGGGGCGAGGGAGCGTCACGCGCACGCCTACCGTGTAGGTGCGCTGGGGATCTCGGCTGAGGCGGTAGCTCTCCAGCGCGTGAGCGGTGGAGGGGATCATCTTGGGCCCGTGAACCGCGCGCTCTTTGAATCGGACCTCCAGAGGGCGCCCGACCGCGACCAGGGACGGGGGCACATACACGAGCAGCTCCGCCGGCAGGTCTTCCCCCGTCAGGTCCAGCCGCGGCCCCTGGGCGCCTTGAGACCACTGAGCCCGGATTTTTCGAGCCCCAGGGGCGTGGATCCAGTAGGCGAGCCCCGGAGGGTTCTGGTCGCTGTCCGGGAGCGCCTGGTAGGTGATGGACAGCGGTTGTTTGCGGCGAAGGCCCCTCAGCCACGCGCTCACCTGGCGGTTCTCCTTGGAGAAGAAGCGATGGGCGCCTCCTTTGTGGATCGTCAATCGAGGCTCATTGCCCACGCGCTGGAGGCGCTCCTTCATGGCGAGGCTCGCCTCGACGGGGATCAGTCGGTCCCGGTCTCCGTGGATCATGTAGACCGGCAGCTTCGCGATGTTCTCGACGTAGCGGTCGTCTCGGATCTCCCCAGCGCATCTCGGGACGACGCCTGACCACAGCCAGGGGTACTTCATGGTCAGGTGCCAAGCCCCCGTGCCCCCGTTGGACATCCCCCCGATCGACACCCGGTCGCCGTCGACGCGCCACTCGTCGATGACCTCCCGATAGACCGCCATGGCCATGGCCTCTCCCTGAGGGGTCCACCACGTTCCTCCCGGCGTAGTCGGGCAGACCAGGAGGGTGTCCGTTGGAGCGCGGCGACGCCAGTCATGATTCCAGCAGGTCCGCTCGTTGTACCGGGCGGCGCGTCCCCCGCCGTGAAGGGAGATGTGTACGGGCCAGGCCCGGTCCGGATCGTATCCCCGTGGCGCGACCACGATGTAGGGGGCCTCGGTTGAGCCCACGCGGATCGTACGCTTTTGGAGGCCGGCTCTTCGCTTGGGGCGGCGAGCGTGATGGGCTTCGACCGCCTCGAGGACCTCGTCAGGGGAGGCGTAGGTGGAGACCTCCTCGGCGATGGCGCGGCGCTCGACGACGGTTCCTTTCAGATAGGCCTCAACGTCACGCTCAAGCCGCCCCGATTCAGGCTCCGCTCGCGACGAAGGAGCCGCTCCCCATCCCACCGCCCAGAGCAGGGCTCCGAGCGCGACGACACGCCTGCTTGCGCTCAACGACAGTCTCGCGCGTCGATGTCTCGGGTCTTGGCCTCGCCCTTGAACCATCGGTCTCCCAGCCCTGGGCGTCGGTGGAGACTCGAGGCGAAGAGACAGTCTCTGAGGTCGTTGCGGCAGGTGATCTTGGAGTGTCTGGCGCGGGTCTCCACGAAGAGCACCGCGGCCTCCTGGAGCGCTTGTCGCGACAGGGGCTCGCCGCTTCGCTCGACCCGGTACGGGATCCCGCGCCGGTCGAGCTGTCGCCGGAGCGAATCGTTCTGCTTCGCCACCGTTCCGGGGCGGTAGAGGCTCACGAGCTTTCGTCGTCGTCTCCAGCTCGCCGCGCCGCGCGGGGCGGGATCCTCCTCGAGCCAATCGGCGAAGACGCTGACCTCCCCGTACAGGGCGTCGAGCAGGTAGATCTCCTGGATGGGGAACTGCCCGAACTCGGCGGCTCTCGCGGCGGCCTTGTAGCCTCCCGAGTGGGCGGAGATGCAGACCTTGCCCACCCGGGCCTCGGGCGGAAGTCGCGCCTGCTTTCCGAGGGCTCTCGAGGCCTCGGGGCTCTGGAGCGCCCGCCTCACGTCTCCGAGGAAGCGCTCGAACCCTCCAGGGCTGTCGAGCTTCCCAAACCGGGAGTCGGCCGCCTTCACCGGGCCTTGAGGCACGACCAGGATGGCGTTCTGGTAGCTCTCATGGAGCTGCTCTCGGAGCTGCAGGGTCTCCATGGAGGATCGAGCCGTCGCCTTGTGTCCGTGGAAGTGCACGACCAGGTCCAGCCCGGGCGGCGACTCGGGAGCGCCGGTCTTGGGGTGGGCGCGCCGGTAGCCGTAGACGTAGTGATGAGGGACAAAGATCAGGGTCGTCGGATCGTCGTAGGGAGCGCGACCAAAGGGGTAGGGCGCCTCCTTGAGCTCGGCCGTGAGCGTCACGCCTCGCGGTCCGCGCTCCACCTTCGTGATGCGCGAGCGCTGGCCCGCCCGGCTCACGTTCGGAGCCAGCCCGAGGCAGAGCCCTCCCGACCAGGCCGAGGCCTGCATCAGAAAGGTCCGTCGCTCGATTCGTCCCGTGGCTCCCACTGTCCTTCTCTCGGTTCGTCCGCGCTCCTCAGGGGTCCTCGCCTGAGGGCTGACCGTCATCCTGGGCGCCTCGCTTGATGAGGGCGCTGGCTCCATGGATCGCGGCCACCACTCCCATGAGTATCACACCACCCAGGGCGTGCCAGGAGGCCTCCGAGCCTCCATCAAAGGCCTCGTACACGCTCCCGGCCACGACCACGAGGCTCGACAGGAGGTAGATGGCGGGCAGCCAGGGAATCATGGCCGAGCTGTAGGCTTCTTCCGCCTCGGGCTCCCGCCGCTGGATCACGAAGAGCGAGGCCACGGTCAGCGAGCCCACGAGCATCATGGCGACGCTCACCAGGTGCAGGATCTCCTCAAAGGAGCCCGAGAGGATCAGCACGATCGCCCAGCCGGCCTGAAGCCACAGGGCGCGCGCGGGCACGCCACGCTCGTTGGTCTTGGCGAACCCTCGCCAGAGCACCCCATCGCGGGCCATGGCCATGGCGACGCGACCCCCGCCCATGATGGTCGCGTTGATGGAGGCCAGGAGGACGGTGGCGATGAGCCCGGTGACCAGGACCTGGGCTGTTTGGCCGCCCAGGACGCTCGCGACGGCCGTGCCCGCCTCCCCCGCATCGGCCAGACCGCCGAAGCCCAGGACGACGAGGAAACAAGCGCATAGAAGGAGGTAGAGGGCCGTAGTCAGCAACGTCCCGCCTACCAGACCGCGAGGCAGGTTCTTCGCGGGGTCCTTCACCTCGCCGGCGACGTAGATCAGGGCGTTCCAACCGGCGAAGGCGAAGTAGACCGCCGAGTAGGCCTTCATCCACGAGCCGTTTACGGCCGGCGTGGGGGCCTCGACCGCTGTCTCGCCGGTCGTCACCATGAGCGCCACCAGGGCCGCCAGGGTCAACAGCAACATCGGCACGGTCGTCAGGGCTGTCTGCGCCGCGGCCGCGACCCGGGTCCCGAGCACATTTAAGACCGTGAACAGGATCACGAATGAGGCGCCGACCAGCTGCGTACCGCTCACCGGCCAGGGGGCATCGTCGCTGGTGATCTTGGTCGACAGGTCGATGGCATCCATGCCCGCGGCGCTCGTGATGGCGTCGAGGAGGACGGGGAGCTGGAACTGAGCGACGGGGACGGACATGGCGCCGATGGATCCTGCGAACACAGCGCCGAAGAGCACCCACCCGCTCGCTACGGCGACGGTGGGGCCGTAGGCTCGACGCTGAAACACATAGTCGCCGCCGGCGCGCGGCATCATGGTCCCGAGCGCCGCGCAGGCCGCCGCGCCGCCGAGGGCGCTGAGCGCCGCGAGGATCCAGATGCCGAAGAAGGGGGCCGCGCTCGGGAGCTCCCGGGCCACGATCGGGGGCGTGAGGAAGATCCCGATGCCCAGCATGGAGCCGACGACGATGGTCACCGAGGAGAGGGGTCCCAGGACTCGATGACTGTCCGTGGACGGACTCGAGCCTTCGGCCTCGACCGTCATGGGCTGCCTGGGAGCGGGGACTCCGCTTTGCGCTTGGCGACCATCAGACAGGACCCGGCGGGCTTCTTGTAGCCAATGGGGAAGTCGACGGTCAGGGCCGGCGGCTGGTCCTTGAACGCCTTGGCGAGCTCACGCCAGCCCTTCACCCCGCGAAACAGCTTGTTGGTCAGGGTGAAGCGACCGAAGAGCTTCACATCAAAGTGCTTCAGGAGATCGGTGTAGCCGAGCCCGCTCTCGTCCTGGACGACGAGGGTGGCGTTGTCGAGGAGCGCCTCGCGGACCGAGGCGAAGCCGTCTTGTTGAAGGAGGTGGCTCGCGGCCTTGAGGAAGGTCGGGTAGAGGGCCATCCGCTCGACGAGCCTCACCTGCCCGGGGATCTTGCGAAGGTACTCGTCGTAGAGGTTCATCCGGATGTAGTCGATGATCACCGTACGACCCTCTGCGCGGCTCTGGAGGTAGAGCCGGACCGACCCCCAGCGCTTTCGGTGGCTGTGGTCGCCCGGATGGGTCTCTACGAAGCCGGTCTCCGGGTGCACCCGGATGGGCTCGACCTTGAGGATGTCGAAGCCCTCAAGCTCGGCGAACGCCGCGATGATGCCGGTCATCCCCTCGACCGTGGTGTCCCAGTCGAAGAGGCGGTTCATCTCTTTGGTCAAAAAGAAGCCGCGCTGGGCGAACTCCTTGATGCCCTCCTCGAACAGGCGCAGCACCTGGCCGAGTCGATAATCGGTCGCCTCATGGAGACGCGGCGCTCGTCCACCCTTCTGGAGGGCGATGAGCACGTAGCGGTCCGCCTTTGGAAACACCCGGTGAACGGTCACAAAATCGGGGCCGCCGAAGGGGTAGAAGACCACACCTCCTTTGACCTCCGGTACGTGAGCTCGGGCCCACCGATTGAGGGGCTCCCCGATCCGAGCCTCGAACTTGGCCCAGTGCCGCTTCATCTGGCGGCCGTACCAGGTCATCAGCTCTTTTCGCTCCTGACTCGCCGACTCGGGAGCCTCTCCTCGGCCCGCCAGGATACGCCCGATCCCACGCTCGCCGGCGGCGCTCGCCTGAGCCGGGGCCCATAGGAGGCCCCCGCAGACCAGCGTCAGCAGGACAGCAAAGCGAACGAGAGTTGGGGGCGCACCTACGATCATAACCCGGGCCTGGAGGTCGGAACGGTCGCAAGTGTCACCCCACCTCCCGGCTTTGTCCAAAGGCGCCACCCACCTCGTAGATCGATCCTCGCCGATCGCCTGTCGACGACCGGACCGATGGCCGAACTCCTACGTAAATTGGACGGATTAGCGAGCCTGGGTTGAAACGGAGAGGTCCGTAAATAGGTCCTGGGCGCGTCGTACGCGCTCCTGTGACCGGGCCGCATGCGCCCCGCGCGTGAGCCTGAAGACCTGAGAGAAGTGACATGAGCACGAAGCGACCGATGATCCTCCTCGCGATGGTGGCCGCCCTCCTGACCCTGCCGAGCACCGCGTGGGCCGATGAGGGCGCGCCGACGCCGCCCAGCGAGCCTGCCTGGGAGCGGCTCACGGTGACCGAGGTCCCCGAAGACGCCCTCCGGCGATTCGGCAACACATCCCCGCCTCAAGCCACAGCGGCCCGACGCTCTTGGCTTCGCGTTCAGGGCCGCCTCAAGCAGGCCCACGCGCACCTGAAGCTGGGTCGCGTCTCGACCACTGAGGATGAGCTCGCCGAGGATCGCCGGGCTCTGAACATGGTGGTCAGCGGCAACCCCGTCGTCTGCCGCGCCCGCCACGACGGAGAGTGGGCCTCAGGTCTCCTCGCGCCCTCGGCTGAGGTCTGCATCCTCAACGTCTCCATCGGCGGAGAGGAGGAGCCCGATTGCATGCGTTATCGACGGATGGGACCGGAGTGCCGCCCCCACATCTCTGTGGTGAAGAGCGAGGTCTACATCCTGCGTCACGCCGATCGCCTCCACCTCGTGCATCTGCAGAACGATGTGCGCGAGCTGCGCTTTCCCCACGGCGGCCTGGTGGGCGTCAGCGATG
>CALCNF010000021.1 GCA_937897815.1 uncultured Pseudomonadota bacterium
CACCGACATGCATGATCGCGCCCGAGAGCCTCTCAGCGAGGATGAAGATCTTCAAATGATGGTGCGCGGCGACGACGAGGCACGCGAGTTCGCCGAAGGCCTGGTCGCGGGGGTCATGGAGCACCTGGAGTCCATCGACACCCTGCTCGAGGACTGCTCGACCAACTGGAAGGTCGAGCGCATGGCCCGTGTGGATCGCAACCTCTTGAGGCTGGCGACTTATGAGCTTCGCTACCGAGAGGACATCCCGTCGCGCGTGACCATTAACGAGGCGGTCGAGATCGCCAAGCAGTATGGCGAGAGGGAGTCCGGCGGGTTCATCAACGGGATCCTGGATCGCATCGCGACGATGGGCCCCGCGTGACATCCATCGAGCTGATCGCCTCGGACCTTACGACGCTGGACGCGCAACGAGACGACCTTCTGGTCCTGGGCATCTTGGAGGATGAGCGCCCGCTTACGGGCCTGGCCGGGCTCGTCGACTGGCGTCTGTGCGGGGCCTTGAGTCGCTGGATCGTGAGCGGCTTCGCGACCGGTTCATGGGGCGAGAGCGTCCTGTACCCATCCAGCCACCGCCTGGGACAGCGAGCGACTCTGGTCCTGGGACTCGGGACACGCCCTCAGCTGCGCACGGACCGGATCCATGACGCGGCGCGGAGGGCCTCCGAGGTCATGAAGGGCCTGGGCTCGAAGCGAATGACCTGCGACCTGCTGGGCCTCGACCGTATGCCGACCCCGGTAGAGAACACGCTGCCAGGGCTCCTTGAGGTCCTCCAGACGTGCGAGCCGATCGAGCGGGCCACCTTCGCGGTTCAACCCAAGCAGTTCGATCTGGTCCGAGGGGTCATGGACAGGTTTGGCCGAAGAGGCTTTCCCCAGACCTCGTAACTCCATCGGCGCTTCGACCGCCGACCCCGAGCGCGCCCCACACGGGATGAACGACCATCGGCGCATCTCGGAGGATCGCGCCGCCGTTCAGCCCCTCGGGGTTGAAGGGTTCGCTCCCCAGGGTGCTGTGGTCCAGAACCAGGAGGCTGACCGCGCCCTGCACGGACTCCACGGCGAGCAACGATCGACGCGCGATTGGATCGTAGGCTCCGGCTACAAAGCCCAGAAAGCCGCCCGGCGCGACGAGCCC
>CALCNF010000022.1 GCA_937897815.1 uncultured Pseudomonadota bacterium
CAGGCACCGGTCGCGGGATCACAGGTCCCGACGACACACGGGTCACCGGTGTCGCAGTTGGTCGCGGTCGCCGGGTCCTCCGTGCACACGAAGTCCTTGCAGAGGACAAATGGGCCGCACAGGGACGTCCCGGTCTCGAAACAGTCACTGTCCGAGAGGCACGGCGTCCCAGAGACAGGCGGAGACGTCGAGCTATCACCGGGCACAGTCTGAACATCGCTGGCGCCGTCGCCGGATCCGGCGACGTCACCAGGCCCCAGTTCACCCTCCTCGAAACAGCCGGGGCCCATCAGCAGCCCCACGAGCAGTGTGAGCCACAGCCTGCGTCGGAGCTCAACCATACTTGGCCATGTGTCCATCGTGGATCCCGAAGAGCTCGTCGAGGACCTCACGGCCCGCCTCGGTCGGCCTGGCGTGCTCGCGGAGCACCGTCACGGCCTCATCGTTGCTCGCGAGGACCTCTCGAAATCGCCGATCGAACCCAGCCTTGGCGCACTCCTCGTCTCCCGCCTCCATCATCCGGTGGTAGAGCTCGGCCACGGGCACAAACGCATGCGCGGCCAGCAGCACGCCGTGTAGCGGTCTCGGATCGGGCCGAACGGGAGACGGATAGAGGGGATGGAAGGCGTTCTCCATCACCGCATCCAGATGAAAGAGCATGTTGATCTTGTTGTGCTGATACTCGTGAATGACCGCCTCGGTCATCGTCATGTTGCGGGGGTGCAACGTCAGGTAGACGTGTCCGATGAGCTCACGGTAGCTCGCTGATAGATGGGCGAGGTCGTCCGTCCCCACCGGGATGAACTGCTGGAGCAGCAGCTCCATCTCATTTCGAAGCTCCGGTAGGTAGCGAGCGATTCGCTCGAGGGCCTCTCCCAGGGAGGTCGCCCAGGCCTCTGGTTCGGCGTCTCCGCAGCTGAGTTGATTCCCTTCTTTATCCGGGTGGGCCTCGAAGTCGCTGATCGGGTTGTTGTCGACCAGCGCCAGGACCTGCGCAGGTCCAACGCCGACGAAGCGCTCACCGCCCTGCCCGGCCGTCACGACTGTGGAGACTCCCCCCTCATCGATCAGGACAGCTCCGGGTCGAAACCGAACGGCGGCCGCGGCCCGGTCGAGAGGCTGATAGACCCGATGTGCGGTCGACATCACGGCGTCCGCAGGGATGGCTCCCGGCCAGGCGACCTCGCTCTGCAGAACGCCGTCGAGCGCTAGATCGGTCGCCAGCTGGAACTGAAAGTCGCGCGCCAGCCGCTTACCCTCATCGATCTGCCCCTCCATGAGCGCGCGCAGCATGCAGTTGAGGAGCCCGTGGACGTGAGGGCGTCGGATCGCTCTCAAGAGTGCACCCGAGCGCTCCTCAACGGCGGCGCGAATCGCAGGTAGGAGCTCCTCTGCGACCTCCGCTCCCACCAGATCGGCGGGCATGCCCAGGCCGTCGCGCGCCATCTTCTTCAAGAGGCGCTTGTACAGAGCCCTGGTGGAGCGGGCTCCGTCGGTAGGCAACGTGAGATGAAATGAGGAGTCGCTCATGGGGTCTGCTCTGACTCGTTGGGAACGCGCGCCGCAGCGCCGTGACATCAGGCCGCTTCGACGTGCTCGTGATCCGAGGCGTCCACAGCTCCATCTCCGATCGGCTGAAGGACCGCGAACCCGTGGGCGCGGAGGAACTGAATGTGCATCCCCCGGCAGCGCTCCGTGAGCGCGCATCCCCGACATCGAACGCTCTTCTTGTAGTACTCGCCCACGATGTAGCGCTGGACGTACGGGCTCACCATCATGTGCCCGCGATCGTCGATCATGTCTCGGCTGAGCTCATAATGGGGCCCCTCTTCCGAGCGCTCGCCGCCCAGACATGGAGCGACGTTCATGAGCCTCACGCCGAGGTCCCGAAGAGCCGTGAGGATCTCTGGGGTCACGCCGTTCTTCTCCACCTCAGAGAGATACTCAAAGGTGGGGAGACGCCCTACGATGAGGCCGGCCTCGATCAGGGGATGAAGATCGACGTCATCCACCAGGCCCTGGCTGATCTCGGCGTCGAGGCGGACCTCGATGTGCGGGAGTTCACCCGCCTCTGCTCCGTCAGCGTGTCGGGCTCCAAGGGCGGCGGCCGCGGCTCGCACGCCGTCGAGCGTGGTCACGATGACACGGTCAAGATCGTCGCGACCGGCCAGGGCGTCTGCGCCCGCGTCCCCGTGGACCTCAGCCTGGACCTTCAGCTCAGGGACCTGCCTGTATGGATGCTCTCCGAGGTAGGCGTCTAGCGCGTCCACGGAGCTTCCCTGGACGTGCAACACCTGGGGGCGCTGGCCGTCGAGTCGCATCGCCGCTTCATCACCCGCGACCTCCGCCTCGAGGTCGATTCGGACCCGCTCAAAGCTCCCGGACGTGAGGCGCTCGCGGTAGGCGAACATCTCATCGTGACAGAGCCCCTTCAGGAAGCAGAAGTCGCAGCGCTCGCCGTGGCAGTCCGGCGCCACGCCGAGCTTCATGTAGCCCTCGAAGTTGTGAAGGCCGCCCTGCACCTCAGAGTGGAGCTTATGAGGCGCCTGAATCAGGTCCTCAAAGCCCTCAAGCGCCTGCGGCGGAAGGCGGTTGGTCCAGATGTAGACCCCCGGCTCACGGCTGACCTCGAGCGCCTTCTGGAGATCCTCGACGTGATCATCGAGGTCAAAGTAGAGCTGCCGTCGATACTCTGCAAAGCCGCGCCCAAACGGGACCATGTAGAGGAGATCGAACTCGTGGATGTCCATGCCTCTGAACAGGTCGATCGTGTCACGCAGGTGCTTGATGTTCTGCTTGTTGATGACGATATCGATGTTGATGACGGTGCGGCCACCAGACAGGGCGCGGATGTTACGGATCCCTTGAATCGCCTTATCAAAGGCTCCCTTCACGCCGCACAGCCGGTCCTGGATTCGCGCCGTGTGCCCGTGGATGGACATGGTGACCTCATCGAGGCCCGCGTTCAGACACTTCCGCGTGAACTCCGGGTAGGCGAACATCATCCCGTTGCTCACGGTCTGAATCCAGTCGTAGCCCACCTTGCGTCCGTGCCGAATGAACTTCACGTAGTCCGGATGGATAGTCGGCTCACCACCCGACAGGATCAGGCGCTCGCGGCCCAGCTGGTGGCCCAGGGCGATGTACTGCATGAGCTGGGAGGTATCGATATACGTCCCGTTGTGATTCCAGGCGTCGAGACAGAACAGGCATCGCTGGTTGCACAGGCGGGTCAGTCGGACCCAGTGCCTGGAGTGCTTGACTGCGGCCTCTTTCGTGAGGCTCTTGCTATCAAACAGGGCGTCCAGCTCGGCCTGCATCTCCTCATCGATCACGGACCTCGGGTCAGCGCCCTGACGTGAGGCGCTCACGGCGCTCTGCTTGAACGCAAGTCGTCCTTCCGTGACATCTGTGTGTGCTGCAGACTTATCCGACATGCTGTACCTCAGCCTGAGATTTCATGGGTATGCCATCGAATGATACCCGAACTCGCAGTCTCTCACCCACAGTCGAGGCAAGGCGCGCGTAGCGGGACACCATCGAGGGGGACGCTTCGAGCATGGGCCACTCGTTGTTCGCGTCGCCTGAGAGCCGGGGCCAGACGAACCGTACGGCGACCACTCCATAGCGGTTCACAAGCTGCACCAGCTCGGGCATGTGGCGATAATTGGAGCGCGTGATCACACAATTCACGAGAGTCACAGCCTCCGCGGCTCGGAGATTCTCCAGGCCCTTTACGGTCTGCTCAAACGAGCCCTCGCTCTGCGTCAGCCAGTCATGAAGCTCTGCTCGATGGCCGTGGAGCGCTACCGCGAAGACATCGCAGCCCGCGCGCAGCAGGCGCCTGACCCACTTTGAATAGGCGAGCATCCGTCCGTTCGTCTGCAGGACCACGCGCGCGGCCCCGCGCGCCTTCGCGCGCTCCACCCAATCGAGGGCCTCCCGGTGCAGCGTCACTTCGCCTCCGCTCAGAACCACCGTCTTGCCCGAGACGTCCGCGGCGTCGATGTCAGCGAGCACCTCGGCCGGCTCTCGATCGCCCTGGTCACGCAGCTCAGCGCCATGCTCGCAAAAGCGGCAAGCGCTGTTGCAGCGTAGTCCCGTCCGAATCAGGACGGCGTCTTGGATCCCCTGCGGCACGTCGGTATCGCCCCCGCGTCGACGTCGATTGGTTTGGGTTGCGTTGGTCTCTGGCCAACCTATCTCCTAAAAATAACAGGTTGTACGGCCATGGTATAGCGAGAGCACCTGTTGCGAGTAAGCGAGCGTGACTTCCAGGGGTGCAGTTGCAGGGTTAAGCCCCGCAAAGCGTCGCGTGAATTGACATCCTGAGCCGTGACAAACTAAATTCTTCCAGACAGGAATCTCTACACGGCAGGAGTGCCACATGCCCACCAAGACGGAAAACACCGTAGATCGGCGTTCGTTCCTCGCAGCCTCTGCGGCAGGAGCGGTCGCTCTGACGAGCGTCCCCAACGCTATCGCCCACGTGAACGGCCCCACCTTGAAGGTTGGATCGAGCCTGGGCTCGGGCTGGACGCTGACGGACATCAATGGTCCCGAGGCCGGAGCCATCCGCCTGGTCGCTGGCCATGAGGCCACGGGCCGACGCGCCAACATCTCTGTATGCCGCGCTGAGGCGGGCAGCGGAGCGCTGGCCTCCACCGGTCTGGTCGACGTGTTCCTGATGAACGATGGCCGTGACGGCAAGGTTCGCACCCCGTCGGACGAGGTCGCGCTGGTGGGTCGCATCGCGCGCACCATCCAGGGTCGTGAGGAGTCCATCCCGGGCGCCGCGCGCCTGCTCGGACGACGTGAGCGCCAGGCCGCGTTCAACCCGATTGACCACCTGGAGCCCCTCGAGCAGCAATAGGGCTCGAGCGGCGACTTCTGTATCGATTCCTCCAACCGACCCTGAGTCCTTCAGGGGGGTAGAGATCAGGTGAGGACCAACCCGACCGCGGGCGCCGTGCGCTGCGCGGTCGCTTTTTTGGAGTTCTACCGGCAATGGCCGGGCTATTTCTGCGACAGCTTCCAGGCTGTCCAGGTCGCAGATCTACGTCGTGCGGGCGTCGACGCCCGCATCTTCAAGGCGTACATGCACGCGGACCTCGAGGGGGTGGTTCGCCAGCTCCTCCAGAGCCTGGAGGCCGAGGGTCCCTTCCGTCTCCTCGTCACGGACCGAATCTGGTCACGTAAGCTCCTGGCCGCCGTGAAGCGCGCGGCGGGCGATCCCGAGATCCTCATCAACCAGTGGGAGGAGCCCGCACGTTGGCCCGAGGTTGACTACCGCATCTCCCCCATGTCCCGCAGCACCATGCTCGCGTTTGTCGACGCGCTGCAGACCGGTGAAGAGCGAGAGGTCGATCTCCCCAACCTGTACCGGCGCGATGACTCAGGCGTCTGGGTTGCTCCGAGACGCACGGAGGCGCTCGCGGTCGCCCGTGAGTTTGGAGCGCCCGTGGAGATGGCCTACGACCAGGCGACCTATCACGGGCTCTCGTACGAGGAGGCCTCCACCACGCGCTATCTCGTCCTCAATATGGGATGCCCTTACAGAGGCGCGGAGAACACGAGCGGCTTCTTCGAAGGCGTCTCCCTGACGACAGATTGGGGTGATAAGGGGTGCACCTTCTGCAACGTCGGGCCCTACGAGGCCCAGACCAACCAGGACCGTCGAGGGTCGATGGCGCGACAATTGGATGCGATTGTGACTCACGGCCCCTTCGAGAAGCTGGTCGTTCAGGACGAGTACATCTTTCGCGATCTCGACGTGCTGGTCGAAGAGATCTGCGCGCGCGACCTCACGGGGGTGGACCTGATGGTCCGAGCGCGGGTGGATTACATTGAGCGCTGTGAACCTCAGCTTATCCGCGCTCTGGAGCTCCTCGGAGACCGGGGCACCATCACCCCGTACCTGATCGGTTTTGAGAACTTCTCGGACGCAGAGCTCGCCCGGTACAACAAAGGCCAGACAGGGGCCGAGGTGGAGCGCGCGATCGCGCACCTGGACGCCCTGGGCGAGCAACATCGGAACCTGCGCCTGTCCCAATCACAGGGCTTCATACTCTTTGGCCCCTGGACCACCCTCGAAGATCTTGAGATCAACGCGACGGCCATGCGCCGGGTCGGCTTTGAGCGGCTGCGAGGTCGCTTCACCTCCAGCAAGATCCGACTGAATCCTGACGCGGCGCTCGTCCGACGAGCCCACGCTGACGGTCTCGTGACCGTCGCCTTCGGACGTGACGACGAGGCCAACGCGGCGGCCACGGGCTATCAGGCCGAGATCCCATACCGGTTTCAGGACAGCGGGACGGCGCGCGTTTGGGAGATCCTCAACAGCGGGAGCGATCTCGGGACCTCCGATGAGGTGGAGCGGCTGGAGCGCGCCATCGCTCAGGCGCGACACGAACAGCAAGCCAGGGGCTCTGAATGACCTCACCCTACGGGCTACTTCCGGGGCTTGGCGCCCCTTTCGACCATGAAATGGCCCTCCTTGAGCGCGGCGTGAAGCGCCTCGTGAAGCGAGAGTTCGCCAATATCGAGGACAGACGGCTGGCCGTAGAGAAGGGATTCCATGTCGCCGTAGCGGAGGGGGGATACGGGCTGGACCCAAAGACCGCCGACGTCCGCCTCGACTGGGGAGCGCACCTCACGCTGTTCATTGGAGACGAGGGTGCCACGCAAGAGGCCATGGAGCTCGAGCGGGTCGAGCGGCACGGTTCCGGCGATGATCGTGAGGCCGCCATGAAGCGGCTCGGAGAGCTCCTCGGCTACCCAGCGTGCTGCGTCGCCGCTTACCTCAAGCAGGATGACCAGGGGGAGAGCGCGACCTTTGAGCGGCTCCTTCGAGGGGGCGACCGCGGAGGCCTTCCGCGCACGAACAACCTGTTCCTGCTCAGCCAACAGCTCATCAGCCACTTCCCCTGCGACCTCGCCTGCGAGGCCTCCGCCTCGATTGGAGAGCTCGCCCTCGACGCCTTACGCGACTTTGACAGCGCCAGCGCAGACGCACTGGCGGAGCTGCTGGCGGCTCCCGTTACCGTCTGGGATCGTGTGCAGTTCCTCGTCGAGCACCCTGTGCACGGACAGCGCCACGGCGGGCACATGACTGAGGAGCCTCGTCTCTTCAGCCACCCCGGTTTCAACGCCTTCGTGAGCGCGCTGCCTGAAGTTCCCGCTGGCGGCGTTCGACTGGTCTTCGATGGAGAGCGTTCGTGAAGGGACGACGCACCGCGCTCGTGACCGACGTCGACCGCGCCCTCGGGCGCACCATCGCCCTCAAGCTCGCAGAGGCGGGCCACCGTGTGATGGCGGGGGCGGCCTCTCTTCAAGGCCTGGACGATCTGCCTCGCGAGACCTACGCCCGTGGCCTGATCGAGCTCGTAAAGCTCGACACGAGGGACGCGTCGAGTTGCGAGTCGGCGGTGGCCGAGACCAAGCGGCGTCTAGGCGCGCTTGACGCGGTGGTCTGGGCGGGAGGCTTCGCGACCTTCGGACCCGTCGAGGAGGAGACCGAAGCGGACGCCCAGGCGAGCATCGATGCGAACCTGCACGCGCCCTGGCGTGTCCTCCGAGCCGCCCTCCCCTGCCTTCGGGAGTCTCCGGGCAGCATCATCGTCGCAGTATCCAGCGCCGCGGGCCGCGTGGCGCTCCCCATGGGCGGCGCCTACTCCGCGAGTCGGTTCGCCCTCGAGGGGCTCTGCGACGCCCTGCGCCTCGAGCTCGCCTCCTTTGGTGTGGACGTCTGCCTCGTGGAGCCTGGGCTCCTGCGCGACAGGGTCCATGAGCTTGAAAAGCAGAGCGTAAGCGCGAAGAACCTCTTCGGCGTCGGGCCCTCGAGCCCCTACGCGGCTCTGGGGCGAGCGGCGACCCGTGGGTACCGAGCTCTCATGGGAAAGGCCGCGACCCATGACCAGGTTGCCACGGTGATCGAGCGCGCCTTACGCTCGAAGCGCCCGAAGCCGCGCCTCGCGGTCACCCGCGGCACCGCCGCGGTGATGCTCGCCCGCAGGATCCTTCCAGACCGAATGATGGACAAGCGGCTCACCCGAGCGGTGAAGAAGCGGTCCTAGTCGATGACCGCCTTGAACTCGTGGTCCCCGAAGCGGTCGATGTACTCGATCCAGAAGCCGGGGCACACCGACTTCCACTTGCACCCCTCGCACCCGGGTCCGTAGCGCATCTCCGGGGCCTTGAGGGTGTGGTCATCCGCCTCGGCTCCGATCTCCGCCTCCACGGCCTCAGCCGTAGCGTATTTGGAGAGATGCTCGAAGCCGCGCATGTAGCACATGGGGAAGCCAGCGAGGCTGTCCACGTTGATATGCAGACCGACCTCATCAACAACGCGCAGGGCGTCGTACCAATAGGGTTCGACCTGGGTCAGCGTCGGATACATATCCTGGGCGCTCTGCCCCTTCACCGACGGATAGACAAAGAAGAAGAACACCTCGATCCCGGGGAACCGCTCCGCGACAAAGCGCACCCAGTCGGGGAGCCCTTCGTAGTTGTAGGCGTTCACCACGTGGCTGAGGATGGTGTGAATGCCCGCCTCCCGCGCACGATCGATGGCGTCTAGCGTCCGCTCGAAGTAGGCGGCTCGCGTGCTGGTCACACGCTCAAACACGTCGGGCGTATGAGCGTGCAGGCTGATCATGACGCTCGTGAGGCCAGCCGCCTTCAGGTTGTCGCAGGCCCCCTCCTTGACCAGCCCCCAGCCGTTGCTGTGCAGCTGAATGTCACGAAGTCCTCGGCTCCTGGCGTAGGCGACCAGCTCGGGGAGATCCTCGCGCAGCGTGGGTTCGCCACCAGAGAGCGCGATCCCCGAGTGCTTGAGCCGGGCGACAGCGTCGATCTCCGCCTGGGCCTCATTGGTGGCGAAGTCAGGCGCCCAGGGCTCGCGGTAGCAGAATCCACAGCCGAAGTTGCAGGCCTCTAGTAGCGAGACGTCCTGGCGACCCGTGCCCATCGGAGGCAGGTCTTCCACGGAGACGACGCGTGGGTCTTCATCGAAGCCCATCCTGCGCTTGAAGGCACGAAGCCCCTCGTTGACCCCCTCGCTGATGCCATAATCAATGTACTGGGTTCCCGTGCGCACGGCCTCTCGGACGATCTCTCGAGTCAGGAACACGTCCGGCATGAGGGCGCTCACGTCCTCGGTCCGAAGCGCGGAACCCTCGATAATCCGCAGGTACCCGTCGGCGAGCAGCATGATCTTGCCGCCCACGACCTCCCCGTCGAGCTCAGCGAGGACCAGCCGGAAGGCCTCGGGCGCCCGATCCCGCTCGTGGCTGATGAAGCTCCTGTCGAGCGGTCGAATGGCCAGGCGCTCACAGGTGGCCACGTACACGGCATAGTAGGCGTCTACGGCCTCATCCGAGGTGTCCCAACGGGAGACCAGGCCGCCCTTCTCGCCGACCCGGGCGTCTCGCCGCGCCGACTTGGTCATCAAGGAGTCGGGATCATCGACCCCCTCAGGGATCGCCATAAGGCTGCCGACGAGATCGTCTCGGAGCAGCATGCCGCGGTCCACAAAGGCGAGACGCGCCTCCTGCCCACCCATCGGCCCAAGCAGATAGGCGGGCGAGCCCAGGTTTCGACCCAGCTGCACCAGCTCACGGTACCAGCCCATCGACCCCGGAGACTGGCCGCGAAGCTGACACCGTTGCTCGCATGGTAGGTCCGGCATGTGGTGGTAGGGCGTGTTCCACGCGCAACCGACGCGATCACCCTGGCAGTCCTCAGGGACACTGAGGCACGCCGGGAAGGCCTTGAGCGACTCTGGAACCTCGACAGGGACCTGCTCCATTCGCTTGGAGCGGAACCGAATGCGCGCGGCCACGACGTCAGGCGCCTGAGGAATGGCGCGCGGCGGCTCCGGGGGCGGGAGCATCTCGCTCATCGGCTGGCCTCCGGTTCGTCTCGGCCAGGGGTGTCGCCGGTCCAGCTCCCGTCGAGCGTCAGGCCGGCGGTGTCGCTCGCGCCGTGTCGGGTGGAGCTGGGGAGATCGAGCTTTCGGGGGTCAAAGGGACGCCCCTCTTGTTCGGCCGCGATCAACGCCTTGATGTCGGCCGCGCACGTCTTGCACTCGGTGCATGCGTTGGTGGCGTCGCGGATGGCGCGAACGGTCGTGAGGCCCTCACGAACCCCCTCGCGAATGGTCGACTCACGAACCGTGACGCACTTGCACACGATGAGCTGACCCGGCGCCGCGCCGACGGGACATACATCACGCCCGAAGCAGCTGTCGCAGAGGATGTCCGCGCAATAAGGCTCATCCACGTCCATCTGCTTGAGCACGTAGTCGAAGTACTTCAGCGCGCGGACGTTGTCGTCTTGAGTTCCCGTTGTGTCGAACGGGGGAGACGGCAGGCCCATGGTCGTGATTTCCAGGCCCAACTCCACACCGTACCGTATCGACGCGTTCACGAACGGCGCGCCCTCCTCGAAGTCGTAGAAGACCTTATCGCGCTCAAGGAAGGCGCCGCCGAAGGGTTTGAGGCCCATCATGAGCATTCTACGCACCCCGAGCGACCAGACGTGGTCCATGTACGGGCTCAGCTCTTTGTAGTTCCGCTTGTTCACGACCACGGAGCAGCTGACGTTGATCCCGGCCGCCAGGAGGTTTCGGATCCCCTCGTTGGTCTGCTCAAAGCTTCCACGCTGTTTGGTCGTACCGTCATGAATGATGCGGTTATGGCCAAACAGGCTGATGTTCGCGTGGGTGAGCCCGGCGAGCCGGGCGCGCCTCGTGAAGTCCGGATAGGCGAAACGACGGCCGTTGGAGGCTACGATGATCTTCTCGTAACTCTGCCTGTGACACTCGGCGATCGCCCGAAAGAAGGTCGGCATCATGGTCGGCTCGCCGCCCGTGATCACCACTTCCTTCCATCCCTCATCGTGCATGGCCTTGTAGAGCTCCGGAGCGAAGGTCTCGGGCTCGGCCTCAAAGGTGTGCGGGCTCCCATCAATGGGGATCTCGTAGCAGAAGGAGCAGCGCAGATTGCACTTGTCTGTGAGGGTGAGGAACTTCGCCATCAGGGTTCCTCCGCCAGGGGCTGGGGCGACGGCGACGACGTCGCGTCAGACGGCCCGCCAGCGAAGAGCGACGATGGACTCCCCAGAGCGGGGTACTGCATCTCCGGGAACATGGCGCGCACGATCTCGCTCTCGGGTCGTCGCTCCAGTCGGCGTCCGTGATACGGGTCCAGCTCCTCCTCTCCGTATCGCTGCAGATACTCAGCCTGCATCCCAAGGCAGACAGCGTTGTAGGCGCACCGCCGGCACGCCTCCGCCTGGGTGTAGGGGCTTCGCTCCGTGATGTTGTCGCCAGGATCGCTGTTGGCGATGATCGTGAGGTCGTCGACTCCGAAGTGATGCTCGTATCCCTTGAGCACACAGTAGGGCAGACCTCCGATCCCCATGTTCAGGCCCAGGCTCACGCCCAGGTCCACGGCCTCGCGAAGCGGGGTGAGGACGTCTCGAATTCGTGGCACCAGGGAGCGGCTGTAGCGATCGGCGGCCCCGACGATCTGCACGAAGCTCAGGTTCACGTTGCGCACGCCGAGCCCGGCGAGGAGCTCCACCATCTGGGGCAGGTACGCGTAGTTCTTCTTGGTGATCACGGAGTTCGTCATCACCGTGACCTGCGGATAGTCGAGCAGGGCTCGGAGACCCGCGATGGTCTGCTCGAAGCTCTTGGGAGTTCGCGTGATCGACTGATGGATCCTGGGCGTCGGCCCGTAGACGCTGACCAGGGCGTGGGTGAGGCCCGCCTGGACCGTGCGCCTGGTGAACTCCGGATAAGCGAACATCCGGCCGTTGGTCACGAGCGCGACGATCTTCATCTGCGCCGCACGCGCCGCCTCGATGATTCGGATGAAGTCCGGTCGGATCGTGAGCTCACTGACCGCGAACATCACGCTCCCGCCGGACACGGGCGCCAGCTCACGCAGCGAGGACTCGATGCGCTTGAACGGGACAACATTGGCGGTCTTCATGATGTCCGCGACACCGCAATGCAGGCAGTTGTCGTTGCAGAAGGGCAGCTCCTCATCGAGGATCGGGATCTTCGGAGGACGCCGCGCCTGGAAGACGGTCCACGCCAGTCGATTCACTCGGTCGACCACCGTGCGCTCATCGGGAGTCTGGGTGTAGTCCACCACGAACTTCTGGCTCAGGGGCTCAAGGTGCTTGAGGCCCTCAGGGAGCGGCTGCGCGAAGTACTCTGGGACCACGTCGAAGGCCGCCGGGTTGATGTCGATCGCCGACCCGTAGATGTAGTTGAAGGGGTTCAGGTTGATGGCCACATTCGGATACCGCGCCATGAGGCTCCGAACCGTCTGGACCGTGATCTCGACGTCCTCGTCGGTCTCCCCCGGATGCCCCAGGATCACGTCGATGTAGGTCTGCATCCCCACATCAAGGGTGTCATCGAGGACCTGCATCAGGGGATCGGGCTCCTCCTTGCGGCCCATGATCTTCAGCATGCGCCAGGAGAAGTGCTGCACGCCATAGGACATCTGGGTGCAGCCCGCGTCCCACATCTTCTGAAGGATCTCTCGATCGAGGCGGTGCGGGCGGCAGAGCCCCTGCCACTCGTAGGGCGATCCCCGCTCGATCAGAGCATCACAGAACGCCAGCAGCCACTTCATATTGCCGTTGAGGAGATCGTCATTGAACTCAAATGACGTCTGCCCGAAGCGCTCGTGAAGCTCATCCATCTCAGCCAGCACGTTCTCCACGGAGCGCTGCGCGAACTTGGGAGAGATCGTCTGCTCGCTGCAAAAGCTACACTTCGTGACGCAGCCACGAGCGGCGAGGATCGGGATGAAGTCCGGTGGATGCTCCTGTCCCTTCCAGTCTGGGAAAGGCAGCACATCGAGCTCTCGATTACGAAAGTTGGGTTTGCGTCGCGGGAGTCCGTCCACGAGGACCGTCAGGCCCGCGATGAGCTGGTCAGCAAGGCCATCCCAGTTGTCTTCGCGGTGGGCCTCCGCGAGGGCGATGATCGCCTGCTCGCCCTCCCCCATCACCACAGCGTCCGCGATGCCTCCGTAGAGCGCCAGGTCGCAGGTCGGGTAGTGACTCATGGAGGGTCCGCCGAGGACCACCCGGCAGCC